>WBXE01000034.1 GCA_008932955.1 Verrucomicrobiota bacterium | reverse complement strand
GGAAGCGAGCACATCGGTTTCCAACAAGCCGTGGCCGTGATCGAAAAACAACAGCGTGTGGGTTTGGCCGTAGAGCCAGATCATGCCGAGGAAAAATGCCATGTCGCCGACCCGGGTGGTGATGAAGGCTTTTTGGGCCGCGGCGGCCGCCGCGGGTTTGGCAAAATAATAACCGATGAGCAGATAGGACGCGAGCCCGACCAATTCCCAGGCCATGAACAACAGCAGCAAACTGTTGGAATAAACCACCAGCAACATGGCTCCGGAAAACAGCGAGAGAAAACAGAAGAACCGGCCGAAGCGCGCCTCATGCTTCATGTATCCCGTGCTGTAGATGAAAATCCACAACGCCACAAATGTCACCATTGCGCCCATTGCCGCACTCAGCGGGTCCAACACCAGCCCCACTTGTAACATCACGTCGCCAAAACGGAACCATGTGTACACCGGCGGCGTCGGTGCCGCGTGTTCGTGCACCGGTGCGAGCGAGCAGGCCAGCGCCGCCACTGCAATCAAACATGATACCAGCAGCGCGCCGAGCGCCAGCCACGAGGCGGGCCGGCCCATCCGGTTAGGCATGAAGGTGGTAATGCCACCTGCCAGCAGCGGCAACAGTGGCACCAGCCAGAGCAGGGTTGGAAGATGAGGTGAGAGCACGTCAGCCATGGAGGGAATCTAGGCGGTTGAGATCGGTGGAACGGGTGCGGCGGAAATTCATCAGGATGATAGCCAGACCCACGGCGGCCTCAGCCGCCGCGATGGCAATGGAAAACAACACGAACAGCGGGCCGGTTAGATCGGCGACCGGTGAGCCGTAGCGCCAGAAGGCGATGAAGTTGAGGTTGGCGGCGTTGATCATCAGTTCGATACCGACGAGTACCAGGATGGCGTTGCGGCGGCTGAGCACGGCGAACAGGCCGAGCACAAACAGCAGCGCAGAGAGGGTAAGAAGCAAGGGGAGGGGAGTCATCGGCTGGCTGGGGGTTCGGATGGATCGCCGGTCTCGCGGGCAAACAATGCCGCGCCTATCAATACCGCAGTGAGCAGCACGCCCACCGCCAACACCGCCGGCACCGAATTTTCAAACAACTCCTGGCCTAGCGCCTGCACCGGCAGCGCCGGGTTGGTCTCCAGCGCCGTTCCCGCCGGCAGGCCTTTGGAAAATGCATATAACAACAGGCCCAGCACCGGAGTCACGCAGGCCAGTCCCATGGCCAGTGAGCGCGGGCGGCGGGCGAGTTCCGCGGCCTCGTCGCCCGGCCGGGTAATGAGCAGCGCGAAGACGATCAAAATGGCGACCCCGCCGACATATACCATGAATTGGACCAAGCCGATGAACTCGGCCCCAATCGTCAGATAGAGTGCCGCCACTAGCGCCAGCGTGAGCGCCAGCAACAAGGCCGCGTGGACAGGGCGCGCCTTCCACACCGCACCCAGCGCGGCGAGAAGAATGAGAGGGGAGAGTAATAACAACGGAATCATTCGGGGGAGTGGGTTTTTGAACCACAGATTACACGGATTTCACAGATGAAGATTGGGTTTAAAGATTCGGCCCGCGCACCTGCCGGGTGGGACTCAATCTTATTGTTAAATTCAATCTTCATTCTGTGTAATCCGTTAAATCCGTGTAATCTGTGGTTAGAAAAAGGTTGCATGGTTGACCAGGCTGCGCTTGCCGCGAGTCACTCGGCGTAGTGGTAGCGGCGGATGGTGGGGGCCATGCGGCGGTTGAAAATGATGCTGATGATGATGAACGGAACCGCCAGGACGGCCGAGCACAGCAACCAACTAAGTGCACCTTGGCCGGTGAAGCTCCACAGTGCCGCCACTGGTAGGGTCAGTAGCGCAATGGGAATGAGGCAGAGCCATGCGAAGCGCATCAGCTGGTCGATGCGCACCCGCGGGAAGGTGGCACGCACCCACAGGAACACGAAGATGACCACGGCGAGCTTGCCGAAAAACCAGAGCCACGACGGCACGCAGTCCAGGCCGGGCAAGGGGGCCTGCCAACCGCCGAGAAACAAGGTGATGCCGAGTCCCGAGATGGCGAAGAGCCCGAGGTATTCGCCCATGAAAAACAGCGCGTACTTGAAGCCCGAGTACTCGGTCATGTGCCCCGCGACAATCTCCGACTCGCCTTCCGGTAGGTCGAAGGGGCAGCGGTTGCTTTCCGCGTTGGCGGCGATGGCAAACACAATGCCCGCGACTAACCCCCATGGTGTTAGAATGTTCCACTTCGGAAGAAACCCGAGATGATAGCCCGCCTGGTGCTCCACGATGCCGGAAAGCGACAGGGTGCCGGAGAGCATCACCACGCTCAGTGCCGAGATGATGAGCGGCAATTCATAACTCACCATCTGCGAGATGGCTCGCATCGCGCCGAGCATCGGGAATTTCGAGCCGCTGGCCCAACCGGCGATGAATACCGCCACTTCGGTCATGGTGCCCGTTGCGAAAAAAAACACCAAGCCGAGTTCCAGCGGCAGCGGGTTCCACTCGCGGCCATAGGGAATGACTCCCAGTGCCAGAATCGATGGAATGACAATGAGTACTGGCGCTAACAAATGCAGGAACCACTCCGCCTTGCTCGGCACAATGTCCTCCTTGGTGAGCAGCTTGATGCCGTCGGCCACCGGTTGAAGAATGCCAAAAATGCCCGCACGATTCGGTCCGATACGATTTTGCATGCGTGCCAGTGTCTTGCGCTCGATGAGCGAGAGCAGCGCAAAGCCCGATGAAAAAACTGCCACTACGGTGCCAGCCGCCGCGGCCAACGAACCTAACGAAATTAGCCACTCCGGGGCCTTGATGGCTTGCAGCGTTAATTCTACCAAGTGTTGCGGCAGCAACGGTAGCGCCTCAGCAGTCAGCAATGGCGGCTGGGGTATAGCAGCCGATTCCGCAGCCGGCAGCGCGCCCATCAGCAGGCCAATCAGCGCGGGCACTCGCATGTTACGGCTCCTTGTTTGGTAATCATTTCCCGGGTTTTTTCAATAGGTTACAGGCTTGATGGCGATCTCGCCGCTGTGAAGGCATGCTTTGGAGCGACAGGGAGGCAACTGCCGGACTGCGGTGGTGCGCGGGCGAAATCAAACGGTGGTTGCTAAGAAGCCAATTCATGCGGATGAGAGACTCGTTGCGGCGGCCTGAGGGAAAAGTATCCCCCGACAGTTCTCACCATACCGAGCAGTCTAAGCAAGTCTTTTTTCCATTATGTCAGGCGCTGAACCGGGTGAAAACTTCAGGATTGCAAGGACTCAACCCGGCATGCGACCTCAAAAGTGCCATGGTGTCAGCCGCGGTTTTGACGCGCATGCCTAGCGGGTAGAGGCGCGTCAATGAGGCGGCTCCTCTTACGCGCCAATACCAGCCGTGAGGCCGGAAAATATTGTTAATTTGGCGGTTGCGCCCCGGCGGGATGGGTTTACTCTCCGCACATGGCCGAAGCACCTATTGTCTGTGATACCAAACCGCTAGCCCTTGAAGTCGAAGCCGGAACCTATTGGTGGTGCGCTTGCGGGCGGGCTTCCGATCAACCGTTTTGCGATGGCTCGCACAAAGGCACCGGCCTGCAGCCGGTGAAATTCGTGGCCACTGAGAAAACCACCGTGTGGTGGTGCCAGTGCAAGCAAACTGCCGGCGCTCCGCTGTGCGATGGCTCGCACAAGCATCTGCCTAAGCCCTAAGCAGGAGGGCGCGTATAAGGCTACAAGACGCAAGAGTGTAAGACAATATAAGAGGGCGCAGCAGTTCTACGTCTGTTCTGCTCTCACGTCCTGTTGTCTTGCATCTTCGCATTGGCTGGAAAAGCGCCGGACGTGAAAGATGCGCCGCCACCCATATCTAAGATTCTCCGTCAGCTTCTTCGCCGCTATCACGGTGATGAGTGCGCCACTCGGCGCTGCCCCGGCACCCATGCGGGGTTTGCTCGAAGTGGATCACACTCAGGTGGAAATGCGCAGCGGTTTCTGGGGGGCGCGCATGCAAGCCCATCAGAAGGTGACGCTGCCGCACGCGCTCGATTGCCTAGAGCAAGACGGCCACGTCACCAACTTCGACAAGGCCGCCGGCAAATTTGACGGTGCGCTGGCAGGCCATTCTGCCTTCGACTCGGATTTATACAAGGCGCTGGAAGGCGCGCTCATTTCCCTGCAGCACTTCGACGATAGCGCCCTACGTCAGCGCGTTGGGGCTATCATTGAGCGCATTCTTGCGGCCCAACAGCCGGATGGTTTTCTCATTGCCTACTACATCGTCAAGGATCAGGACACACGCTGGGACAACCTGCGCCGCGGCCACCCAATGTACAACGCCGGCCACTTTTTCGAAATGGCCGTCGCCGAACAATCACTCAGCGGCCAACCCAAGGTGCTCGCCGCCGCCCAGCGCTTCGCTGATCACATCGACGGAATTTTCGGTGCTAACAAACGCTACGCCGTCGATGGCCATGAGGAAGTGGAGTTGGCCCTCATCCGGTTGTACCGCGCCACCGGTGAGCGCCGGTATCTCGACCTAGCAAAATTTTTCCTCGATGAGCGCGGGTACGTTCATGGCACCGAGCACAAGTTGTTTGGTTCGGCATCCGTCCTAGCGCTGGCTGTGCCCGTGGACAAGCTCGAGTCCGAACAACAACCTGAGTTGGAATACACCCGCTTGCGCGCGGACAAGCGCCGGATTCAAGATCACCAGCCTGTAATCGACCAACACGAGGCCGTCGGCCATGCCGTGCGCGCCGCTTACTTGTATAGCGCCATGACCGATATCGTGCGCCTGATGGAGGCTCCCGGCTACGCGCAGGCTCTTGACGACTTGTGGCGTGATGTGGTGAATCACAAGATGTATCTGACCGGCTCGCTGGGCACCGGTCAATATGATGACGAGGGATTTGGCGACGCCTACCTACTGCCTAACGAGTCCGCTTACTGCGAAACCTGTGCTGCCATCGCTCATATTTTTTGGCAATACCGCATGGCCCTGCTCAAGGCTAACACCCAGTACGCCGACCTGTTGGAACTGACGCTCTACAACGGAATGCTGGCGGGCATATCCATTGCCGGTGACCAGTTTTTCTATCAGAACCCGCTGGCCAGCGTGAAGGGTGCCAGTCGCCACCCGTGGATCGGCCTGTCGTGTTGCCCGACGAATATGGCACGCCTCATCCCCCAAATCGGCGGCTTCATGTATGCCCAGGGGCTAGGCCAAATCTACGTCAACCTGTACGCCGCCGGCGAGGCCAAGCTTAAGTTAGAAGATGGCGCAGCGCTCAAGCTCACCCAGCAAACGAAGTATCCGTGGGACGGCCATGTCGCCCTAACCATCGCGCCGGAATCGGCGAGCTCCTTCGAGCTGTGCCTGCGCATCCCGGGGTGGGCGCGGGGCCGCCCGGTGCCCAGTGATTTGTATCACTTCACCCGTTGCGAGGTGGCGCCCGTCACCCTCAAGCTCAATGGCCAGGTCGTGGCCGCTAGCCCCGGCGCTGACGGCTACCTGCACCTGCAGCGCACCTGGCAGGCTGGCGATGTGATCGAATTGGATATGCCCATGCCCATCCAACGGGTGGTGGCCCACGCCGAGGTCGCTGCCGACCGGGGCAAGCTGGCGTTGATGCGGGGTCCGCTGGTGTATTGCCTCGAGGCGGTCGATCAGCCCGGCGCGGATCTCGCGCAACTGGCGCTGCCCAATATGGCTGAGCTGCACTCCGAGCACCGCGCTGATTTGCTCGGTGGGGTCACTGTTCTAACCGGCCAGGCGGTGACCGGCGACCAGCGATCGCTGGCCATCACCGCCGTGCCCTATTACGCCTGGGCCAACCGCGAGCCAGGGGCCATGAGGGTGTGGCTCAAGCGGGCGGACTGATCTGGGGGCGGGGCGGCCTCTGGCGGGATCACAGCGTATGTGACAGCGGGACGAGGTAGCACATCGAACATTTCGACAGCCGGCCGGGTCGTTCTCCCACTCGTTGCGCGTGTGATGTGAGGGTTCGCCGCGGAGTTTATTTGGCAGGTTCGGGGAGGGGCGATGGATCGGCTTTGGCAAGTTCGCGCGGCATCCAGACCTGCATCTGGCCGGCACCGCGATTGCACCAGGCATAGTAGGGCACTGCGGTGAGTGCCGTCGCCGCGCTGGTCACCGAGCCATCGGCCTGGCGCGTGGCCATGCTGCCTTCGCCGGTGATGACGGCCACGCCTCCAAGGAGGTCGGCGCGGAAGGTCGAGGCAAGCGCAGTATCGTCGGCTACCACGAGCGAGAATACCTTATCCTTATGATCGATGCCCTCGAAGCAATAGACCACCGGGCCGCGTTCCAGCGCCACGCGTCCGGCGTCGTCGGCCACTTTGTCAGATGCAACCACCCGCCGCACCGGCATGGCGAGGTTGAGAGCGATCACATCATCTTGCTTCCAGACACGAGTCAACGCCACATATCCTTTCTGCAGTTGAATGTCTTGCGGCTCGCCGTTGACTGTTAGGGAAACCGTGGGCTCGATGGCATCGGCGTTGCGGTAGAGGTCGGTGGGCACCGGTTGGTTGCGTGCCCAGCCGGGGATGCGCAAGCGCACGGTGAAACGGGTGGGTTGTTGCGCCGCGACGCTCAACTTGACGGCCCCGTCCCACGGGTAGCGGGTTTCCTGGGTGAGCTTCACGCGGGTGGCGGCGACGCTGGTTTCGGCCATGCCAGCGGCATACAGGTTGACGTAGAGTTGGTCGGCATGCACGGCATACTGCAGGCCGGGCACCGACGGCAGGAAGCGGCTCACATTCACCGGGCAGCAGGCGCAGCCGAACCATTCGCGGCGGGCGTAGCCGCCTTTGGAGACCAGGGGGTTTGGATAGAAGAAATGGTCACCCGAGAGCGAGACGCCGGAGAGAAACCCGTTATAGAGCGTGCGTTCCAGCACATCGATGTATTTGGCATCGCCATGCAGCAGGAACATCCGGTGATTCCACAGGCAATTGGAGATGGCGGCGCAGGTTTCGTTGTAACCATTGTTAGGCATTTCGTGGGCATTGCCGAAGCCCTCCGAAGTGCCGACCCCTGAGCCGATGCCGCCGTGGAGATAGAGTTTGCTGCCCACGGTGTCGTCCCATACGGCATCCACCGCTTTGGTGTAAGCCGGATCAGCGAAGAGCGCGGCAATGTCGGTCATGCCGGAGAGCATGTAACCGGTGCGCACCGCGTGGCCGACTGCCTTGGTTAGATTTGTCAGAGGTACTTCGTTGGAGTAATAAGCGTCAGGGAATGCGGGTTTGATATCTGCGGGGCGGCGGTAGTGGCCGCGGCAATCCAACAGAAACTTTGCCAGTGTGAGATATTTTTGCTCGCCGGTTGCGCGACCGAGTTTGACCAGCGCGAGTTCGATTTCCTGGTGGCCTGGGGAGATCTTGAGTTGATCCGGGCCGGGACCCCAGGTTTTATCGATCAGGTCGGCCAGGCGGATGGCGATGTCGAGGAACTCGCGATGGTTGGTGGTTTGGTAATGGGCCACCGCGGCTTCGATGAGGTGACCGGCATTGTATAACTCATGGCTATCATCTCCGGTGACGCCGCCCATTTCATTGAGCCAGCGCACCGGGCCGGCGCGGCCGGGGGCTTTGTCGCCGTGAATGATGCGCGAGGTATAGAGATAGCCGTCGGGTTGTTGCGCCTTGCCTAGCAACGCCACCACGTCGTCGAGGTACTTGTGCAACTCCGGATTGGGAACTGCAGCCAATGAGTAGGCCGCGCCTTCCGCTACTTTGTATAAGTCGGAATCATCAAAGGGATCGCCCTGGAACGCGCCATCCTGCAATTTAGCGGCACGCCGGAAATTGGGCAGGCGGGTTTGCTCGCATTTTTTAAAGCAAGCCGGCACGGTGATGCGGGAATTGATATCGATGCGCGGTTTCCAGAAAATATCATTGAGGTGGACTTGGCTCGTGGGCACCGGGCATACCGGGTAATCTCGCGATGCCGTCGGCACGCCGGACTCAACAGCACTGAGGGAGGTGGCCAGAACGACCGAGCTCAGACATAGGATGGAGGTGTTTTTCATGAGATATGTGCCTGCGTATAATGCATGTTAGATTGATGATTCCGCCAATTTTGTCAGAACGGCTTTTTGGGCGTGGAGGCGGTTTTCGGCTTGTTGGAAAATCGTGTTGGCGTGGAGTTCGAGGACCTCTTCGGTGATTTCCTTGCCGCGATAGGCCGGCAGGCAGTGCAGCACGAGGTGGTTGGGCGCGGCGTGGCTGAGCAATGGCGCGTTGATTTGGAAGCCGGCGAATTCGCGTTCCTTGTCGGTTTGATCTTCCTGGCCCATGGACAGCCAGACGTCGGTGTTGATGACGTGGGCGCCCATGGCCGCTTGCGTTGGATCGGATGATACGCTCACGTTAGGAGCGGCGAGAGCGGCGAGAAATTCCGCTGGCGGCAGACAGGCGGCGGGTGCGGCCACTGCCAACTCGAACCCGAGGTGCTTGGCTGCCCACATCCACGAGCGGGTCATGTTAGAGAATCCGTCGCCGATGAAGGCGATTTTGCGGCCGTCCCACCCGCCCAGCACTTCTCTGATGGTCAGAAGATCGGCCAAAATCTGGCACGGGTGCTCGTCGTCGGTGAGCGCGTTGACGGTTGGAATGTTAGAGTAAGCGGCGAAGTCGCTGACGTCCTGTTGGGCGAAGGTGCGGATGATGGCGCCGTGAACCATCCGGCCCAACACGCGGGCGGTGTCCTTGATTGGTTCGCCGCGCCCGAGCTGGATGTCATTTTTCGATAGAAACATCGGGTGGCCGCCTAGTTCGCGGATGCCCACCTCGAACGAGACGCGGGTGCGGGTGGATGATTTGGTGAAAATGAGTGCCCAAGTCTGGCCAGCGAGCGGTTGTGCGCCGGGCCCCCCGCGTTGGCGTTTCAGCTCGGCGGCCAGGGTGAGCAAAGCTTGGATTTCATCGGCGGCGAGCGCCTCGATGGACAGGAGGTGGTTCATATTAGGTGTTAGAATGTGGCTAGCACGGCGTGTATAATCCCCAATGCCTCGTCGATCTCGGCGTCGGTCACGTTGAGGGGCGGGAGCAGGCGGATGGTGTTAGGTCCGGCAGGCGGGACCAGCAGACCTTGTTGCATGAGACGGTTGACGACGAAGATAGCCGGGGTTTGGCCTGCGGGGGCGGGGATGCGTGCGGGATCTAGCCCGATGCCCAGCAACAAGCCAAGGCCGCGCACGCCGGTGACTACCGGCAACTGCCATGAGTGGATGGTGTGGCGGATGCGAGCTTCCTGGCGGCGGGCGTTGGCGGCGAGGTCCTGGTCGCGAATCTCCTCCAACACGGCGAGCGAGGCGGCGCAAACCAGCGGGTTGCCGCCATAGGTGGAGCCATGCGAGCCCGGACCTAACAGAGAAGACAAGGCGGAGCCGGTGGCGTCGATCGCGCGGTCGCTTAGCCAGAACGCACCGATGGGCACGCCGCCGCCCATGCCCTTGGCCCACGACAGGCCGTCGGGTTGGATTTCCGGGGCGATGGCGCGCCAAGCCATGGCCTCGCCACAGCGGCCGAAGCCAGCCTGCACTTCATCGAAGAACAGCAGGAGGTCGTGGGCATGGCAGAAGGCGGCCACGGCCCGCAGAAACTCCGGCGTAGCGACGTTGACCCCGCCCTCGCCTTGGATTGGCTCCAGCAAGACCGCGGCGGTCTCGGGTCGCGCCGCGTTGGTCAGGGCATCGAGATCATTGAAGGGAAGATAGCGGAAGCCCGGCAGCAGGGGGGCAAAGCCTTCCTGAATCTTGGCTTGGCCGGTGGCGGCCATCGCGCCGAGGGTGCGGCCGTGGAACGATTGTTGGAAAGTGAGCACCTCGAAGCGCGGGCTGCCGTCGGGCTGCGGGCGGTGGTGGCCAAAGCGGCGGGCCGCCTTGATCAGGCCGTCGTTGGCCTCGGCGCCGGAGTTGCTAAAGAAGACTTTGCCGGGAAGCCGGACGTGTTGCTCGTTGATTTCGCGGGCGAGGGCGGCCTGCTGCGGAATGTGGTAAAGATTGGATACATGGATGAGGGTGCCGGCCTGTTCGCGCAGTGCCGCCACCAAGCGCGGATGGCAATGGCCCAACGAACACACTGCGATGCCAGTGCAAAAATCCAGATAGCAGCGCTGCGCCTCGTCCCACAAGCGGCAACCCTCGCCGCGCACCGCCACCAGCGGAAAGCGCCCGTAGGTGGGTAGTACGTGTTGCTGAAATGTCTCGGAATGGCTCATGGCAGGGCACGCAGCCTAGCGCGGTCCCGCGCCTTGGCAATCCGCAAATCGTCCTGAACTATCCCCCAGACTCGCTTAACCCTGCCGACTACACTTGCCCCGGCTGCGGCACGGGAGGGAGCAACGACTTTATTGTCGTCGTGCGGAAGGACCGGCCATGAAACAGAGCCTTCGGCACCTAGTCATGGCCCACCTTTCCGCTACCACCACAAGAATGTGGTGGCTCCTTAGCCCGAGTTTATCCAGACGCAGCCAAGCGGTGGGGCATTTTTGTCAATCTTCCGGCTTGGAGGATGGCGCAAGCCGGTTACACTCGCGTTCGTGAACACCTGCTCATCCCTTGGCATCGGCTTGGCCGGATTCGGAACCGTCGGCTCCGGAGTCTGGAACACCCTGCAACGCAATGGCGACCTGATCACCGGGCGCACAGGCGGCCAGATCGCCTTGCACATTGCCAAAATTCTGGTGCGCGATCCGGCCAAAGCGCGTGCCACGACCAGCGAGGTGCCGGCGGCGATATTCACCACCGACTGGCGGGCACTGGTGGCGGATCCGGCCGTGGACATCGTGGTGGAACTTATTGGCGGCACCAGCGATGCGTTTGACATCGTCGCCGCCGCGCTGCGGGCTAAAAAACCCGTGGTCACCGGCAATAAGGCGCTGCTGGCCGAGCGCGGGGTGGAATTGTTTGCCATTTCCAAGGAATGCCAGACGCCGATTCATTTTGAGGCGGCGGTGGCCGGCGGCATTCCGATCATCCGCACGGTGCAGGACTCATTCATCGGCAACCGCATCCAATCGTTTTCCGGGATCATCAACGGCACCTCCAACTTTATCCTCGGACGCATGAGCGAGGCCGGCCTCACCTTCGCAGCCGCCCTCGCCGAAGCCCAGGCCAATGGCTACGCTGAGGCCGACCCGACCCTCGACGTCAACGGTTGGGATGCGGGCCACAAGGCGATTTTGCTCGCCACCCTGGCCTATGGGTTTCCGATTGATGCCGCCGCTATCCACGTCTCGGGCATTGAGCAAGTGCGCCCGGCGGACATCGCCTTCGCCAACAACCTCGGCTACGTGATCAAGTTGCTCGCCGTCATTCGTGAGCATTCCGACCGCGCCGTGGAAATCCGCGTCCAGCCGTCGTTCATCGCCAAAACGCACATTCTTGCTTCGGTACACGGTGTGTTCAACGCGGTGGCAGTGCATGGCGATACCGCCGGCGAGTCGTTGTTTTACGGCCGCGGCGCCGGTCAGGACCCCACCGCCTCGTCGGTGGTAGCCGACTTGGTGGAGGCCGCACGCTCGCTTGGCCACGTCGCCGGGCACCGCGGGTTTTTGCCGTATTGTGCGGCGGGCCAACTCGTGCCAGTGGGGGAAACATCCACCGCTTATTATGTTAGATTCGATGTCACCGACCGGCCGGGTGTTATTGCGGAAATTGCCCGCGTGCTGGCGGACCATCGGATCGGTATTTCCGGCACTCATTCGCCGGTCAACCCGGCCAATCCGGATGCCGAGTTTGTGGACATGATCTTTCTGTTGCACACCTGTCCTTTCGGTCAATTGCAGCTTGCACTGGCCCAAATCGAAAGCCTCGATTGCGTCAACAGCAGCCCTGTGGTGTTCCGCATCGAGGCGCTGACTTGAGGCGCGCGGACATGGCTGTCCGCCTGAGGAGAGCGGACATGGCTGACCGCATGAGGAGAGCGGACATGGCTGTCCGCCTGAGGAGAGCGGACATGGCTGTCCGCACGCCCATGAGACGCGAAAGCCCGGCCGTCTAACGACACTTTGTTCTCTTTCCATGGGCATTGCGGACACGAATGTCCGCGCTCCATATGCCGCGACGCCAGGTTGCGGAAACTTTCCGGTCTCTAAACTTTCCGGTTGAGTTTTAGCGGTCAAGGGTTAGGCTTGCGCCGATGAAAATTAAATACTTTGTCTGTCTGCCGTTGGTGATATTGTTGGCTTCATGCGCTCAAGACACCAGGACCGGAGATGTCTATCGTCAGGGCGATACCCGCCAGGCACAGTCCGTCAGCTTCGGGAAAGTCACCTCCGTCCGGCGGGTGAAAATCGAAGGCAATCACGAGGCCGGCACCTTGGTTGGTGCGTTGGCTGGTGGCTTGCTCGGCAGCCAATTAGGTCGGGGCAGTGCGGCACACACCGCCGGTGCGGTTGGTGGTGCGGTGGCCGGCGGGGTGATCGGGTCTAACGTGGAACAATCGATGGGCAACCGTCCCGGGGTCGAAATCACCGTGCGTCTCAACGAAGGCGGCTCGTTGTCGGTGGTGCAGCAAGCCAACCCCAACGAGTCGTTCTATGTGGGTGATCGCGTGCGCGTGCTGACGTCTGGCAATGGTGGTACCCGGGTGACTCACTGAGTCCACAGAGTTCGCAATTTTCCGCTGTAGCTAGTGTGGCCCGTCTTACAGGTGAAACTTTAAGCGGTTTGATTTCCGATTGATGTCATCAGTCGAAGGGGGTATCGGAATAGTACGCAATCTGCTTGGCGGGCTACACTGGGCAGTTGCTGCCAAGCTACGGCGGCTTGCGCCCTGCGGCGCTTACTTCTGCTGTCTGGCACTGGCCTTGAGGCGCAGCGCATTGAGGGCGATGAAACCGGTTGCGTCATCCTGGTTGTAGGCAGCTTCCTGGCCGCCTTCCATGGTGGCGATGGCTTCCGAGTAGAGGCTGTGGGGTGAGCGGCGGCCGGCGTTCATGACGTTGCCCTTGTAGAGTTTGACGCGCACTTCGCCGGAGACGGTTTGTTGGGTGTGGCTGACGAGTGCCTGGATGGCCTCGCGTTCCGGCGCAAACCAGAACCCGTTGTAGACGAGCTGGGCGTATTTCGGGATGAGCGTGTCGCGAATGTGCATCGCCTCGCGGTCCACGGTGAGCGCTTCAAGGTCGCGGTGCGCCGCCAACAAAATGGTCCCGCCGGGCGTTTCGTAGACGCCGCGGCTTTTCATGCCGACAAAGCGGTTTTCGACGATATCGATGCGGCCGACGCCGTGAGCGCCGCCCAGTGCGTTGAGCACGCGCATGATCCCGTAGGGCGTGAGCAGCGTGTAGCCATCGCGTTCGCCGAGCACCTGGAAGTCGCCGAGGCTGGCGATGAGTGCGGCGAGACCGTCGGCCTGGAGGCCGATTGCGTCGCCCTTGGCGAAGAGGATTTGCACATATTGAGCTTGGTCCGGTGCGGTCTCCGGCGAGGTGGATAGAACATACATATCCTGGTCAGCAGGGGTGGTGGCGTCGTACCACGGGTCTTCCAGCATCCCGGCTTCGAAGGAAATGTGCAGCAGGTTGCGGTCCATCGAATAGGGTTTTTTCATCGACGCCTTAATCGGGATGGCGTTGGCCTCGGAGTAGGCGATCATTTCGGCGCGGCCGGGGAATTGGCTGCGGAACGAGGCATCGCGCCAAGGGGCGATGCACTTGATTTGCGGGGCGAGCGAGGCGGCGGAGAGTTCGAAGCGAACCTGGTCGTTGCCCTTGCCGGTAGCACCGTGCGCGATCGCGTCAGCCCCTTCGGCCAACGCCACATCGAGCATGCCCTTGGTGATGCAGGGGCGGGCGATCGAGGTGCCCAGCAGGTAGCGGCCCTCGTAAATCGCGTTGGCCTGGATCATCGGAAAAATGTAGTCGCGGGCGAATTCCTCTTTCAAATCCCCGAGGAAATACTTCGAGGCTCCGGTGCTCAGCGCCTTGGCTTCGAGGCCGTCCAATTCGTCGGCTTGGCCGACGTCGGCGCAATAGGCGATAATCTCAGCGGAGTATTTTTCCTTGAGCCACTTGAGCAGGACGGAGGTGTCGAGCCCCCCGGAATAGGCAACGAGAATTTTCATGTGGCGGCTAGGCAAGCAGGAAGCCAGGCCGCGGGCAAGTGGGAAGAGGTAGAAGCGGTTGATTTGCCACGATTCATCGGCATGTTTCGGCATCTCAACGCGATTCGTCTGAGTTTGGTGCGCAAGCCGTGAGGAACATGCCCGTTAAGCAAAGGTTGTTTGGGATAGTGCGTGACGATTTTTACCACTGAGGCACTGATTAGCACTGATACCACTGAAATATTTATGAATTTCTTCTCAGTGCCCTCAGTGGTTTCTTTGCCACGATTTCCCCCAATGTGGTGCTTTTCTGAACTAATTCGCCCCAGCTTGGGCGCAAAACAAAGCGGTCCGGTGTTGCCACCGGACCGCAGTCATGAAAAAATCTATGAAAATTGGCTAGGCCTCAGATGATGCCAGCCTTTTTGAGGGTGACGAAAGCGCCGTTCTTGTTGATGGTTTTAAGGGCGCGGCAGCTCAGCTTGATGCGCACGAACTGGTCGAGCTCGGGCACCCAGATGCGTTTGGTCTGGAGATTGGGCGAGACGGTGCGCTTGACCACCTTGGTGACGTGACGACCGATGCCGCCTTTTTTCTTGGCCAAACCAGACCGATGGATTCTGCCGCCGGAGCGGACGCGGGTGCCTCTAATGCTACAAATACGGGACATGGTTACGGGGAAAGTTCGGGGGTTGCGGGGCACGGAGAATGCCTGCCAGATGGCCCCCGTCAAGCGAAATCGGCGATTTTTATCCGGAAAAAAGTTTTTCAGGTGGGGGGGTGATGGCCAGAACTCATGTAACGACCTCGTTTTTGACAAAGGGGTGAGCAAGTTGGAACCCCTTAATTCGTGGCAAAGAAACCACTGAAATACTGATTACCACTGATCACACTGAGAAGAAACTGATAAATAGTTCAGTGATTTCAGTGGTAATCAGTGCCTCAGAGGTAAAAATCGTCACGCACAATCCCGCGGAAAACCCAGAGCTTGACCGCAATTTGAGGGAATTGAACTTGCCCGGCCCAGTGGCGCTTTTGAGGTCGAACACTGAGTTTTGGAGGGCGCTAGAGCCCTTGAAAACCCCAAGATGGGGATGTTAGCTCAAATTTCTCCTCTCGTGTCTTCAAGTCTTGTGTCTTGTGTCTGAGGCGCAGCGCGAGCT
>WBXE01000033.1 GCA_008932955.1 Verrucomicrobiota bacterium | reverse complement strand
CCGCCAGGTGCATTTCTCCGGTCGGCGCCAGATCTTCCACGCGCATGCCGAGGGTGAAGCCGATGATGCCCACCGCCGCCCGCGGGTCCATGCGGTCTTGCCAGGGTTGCGAGGCTTGCCAGCCGCCACTGGCTTTGACAAACTCCGCAGTCTTACCCTGCACCGAAATTTGGATTTTACGCACATCCGCCGGCGCAAACGACGTGTACAGCCGGTCCCCCGGCGGGGTCGGCGGCGTGCCGAACAAGGCGCTGAGCTGGCCATCCGACAGCCACCAGCCAGCCAACCCGCAGGTGACCAGTGCGACGAGGCTGAGCAGAAACGTGAAGGCGGGGGAGCGCATGGGCGTCAGGCACGGCGCGAGGACCAGATCAGTGCGCCAGCCAAGACGAAAAAGGCGGGCAAAAACAGCAGGTTCACGCGGTTGATGAAGGTCACTTGCGCCTCGAGAATCGGCAGTTTGTAGGTGCCCAGCGAGCGCGGACCGATGCCCGCGAGCGCCTCGCGGCCGACTAGCCAATTGACCGAGGAGGCGAGAAAGTCGATATTCTCGGCGCGTTGGTTCTCGGGTTTGAGGAAATCGGTGTTGGAAACGACAATCATCCGCGACGTTTGCCCGGATAATTTGTCGCTGGAGGCTGCGCCGCGCGTCACGCTTGCTGCCAGAAACAACGGCGCGGCATGGTCCTCGAATTTGTCGAACGCCTCGTTGCCCGCTCCAAACTTGGTCTCGCCCCAAAATCCGTCCGCCACTTGGAACAGGCCCCACGGATAGATCTTGCGCGTTCCGAGGTCATCGGCATTTTCCCGCACTTCCAACGACGAGCTCGCCCCTTCAAACACACTGGTCTGGCCAGCCAGATCCTTGAGGAAATCAATGTTGTAGGTGAACGCACCGCGGGCGGCGGTGATCAGCCGGTCTTTTTCCCTGGCAATGACCCGGTCGCGCTGCGGGGTCACCCCGTTGGCGCGCAGGAAAGCCCGCAGTTTCGGCAACGTGTGGCCTGGCTCCAACAGGACCAGCAGCGCCGCGCGGGGCCGCGCCCAATAGGTTTCCAAGACTCCGAGCTCCTCATCGGTTAAATCGTATTTGGGTGCGACCAAGGCCACCCCTGCCGCATCTGCGGGAATCTCCTCCAGCCCGGCCAGGTTGATGGCTTGCAACTCGGTATTTTGGAACCGCAGGGTGGTTTCCAGCGATTTCCACGGCGAATTCTCGCCCTCGCCATCCATTTTACTCTTGTCGGCCAACAACAATATTTTGCGGGCCCGGCCTTCAATCGCCTGCACCAGTCCCGCAGTTAGCGCATCCTCACCCTGGAATCCGCTGGCACGCCGCTGACCCTGCTGATCGGTCGTATGCTGGACCATGTCATCGGCCAACACCAGTTTTACGTTCGGGTTGAGCTCATGCATGCCTGCTTGGTTGCTCACGGCGGCACTTTCGTCCGTGCGCGCGTCCATGATGATGATCGGGCGGGTCAGGCTCAGCTCGTAGGCGGCCATCACTTGTTGGGTGCGGTCCGGGCTGCGCAGCGGGTCAACCACCTCCAAGTGGATTTTGCCGTGGGACATCCGGACGTACTCCTCGGCCAATACCCGCACCCGCTCATAGAACGGGTTGGACCTAGGGAAAGCCATCACCCATTGCACTGGTTTGGCACGTTCCGCCAATGCCTCGGATGCCAGGTAGCGACCGGTGGCCGACGAGAGCGTGTAGTTGCTCTCTCGACTCAGATCGATGCGGGTGTAATGGCGGGCCGTAAGATAGTTGAACGCGATGAGGGTCAAGGCGAGCAACACGACTTGCAGCAGCGAAAGAGCCCCGATGCCCCAGCGGTTGACCGGGCGGGCGGGTTTTTCCGCGGGGGGTGGAGTGGATTCGGACATCGTGCGGGGGAAGAACGGAATCTTATTTGCGCCAGCGCCGGAAATCCACCACCTGGTAGGTCAGGAACAGCAGAAATACCGTCACGCTCAGGTAGTACACTGCCGCACGGCTGTCAAGCAGGCCGCTGGCGAAGTAATGCAGGTGGCGTTGCGAGGAAATGTAGTGAAAAAACGCGGCCCCGGGGAACGACTCGCCCCAGATGACGGTGACAAAGCCGACGAAGTACTGAATTACCAGCACTCCGATGGTGATGATACCGGCGATAATCTGGCTGGAGGTCAGTGCCGAGGCCAGACAGCCCACGGCAGTAAACGCGGCGCCCATCAGCATAAGAATGGCGAAGGTGCCGCCCAGCGCGCCGCCCGTCCAAGCCGGGGGCAGCCCGGTGACCCATTCGAACAGCTTGAACTGGACCAGTGACGGCAGCCACAGCACGGCGTAGAACCCCATCGCCGCAAAGTATTTTGAAGCGACCACCTGCCAGGTTTGCACCGGCGCAGTGAGCAGGGTTTCCAGGGTGCCGGACCGCTCTTCTTCGGCGAATAGCCGCATCGTGATCAGCGGAAATATAAACAAAAAGTAAAACCAAAATACCGGCGTGTGGAACGTCACGTAAATCAGACTGTCCTTCATCGGCGTGTCGCGGAAGCCCTTCATCGCCGTCGAAAGCGAAATCCCCTGCATCAAGGTCACAAACGCCAGTACGACCCAGCCGAAAGGTGCTAGATAAAACCCCTTCAACTCTTTGAAAATCAGGATGCGGAACATTCTCATGTGGCGGCGGAGGGGTTTCGTACGCCATTTCAGCCCCCGAGCAAAGACAAATGACTCCGGGACCATGCGCGACACTCCCGCGGAGGCATGCGCACATGCTAAGGAATTTTGGGGATGCTTCGTGACGAATTTTACCCATGAGGCACTCATTGCCACTGCAAGCACTGAAATATGGATCCATTTCTTCTCAGCGCTTCCGCCACCACCCCAAAATCGGGCGGCTCCACAAACCACAGGGGTCTCCTGCAGTTGAAACTCCCTTCGTCCTTTGAAAGGCGGCGGTCTGTGACTGCCGATGCGCAATCGATACGCTAACGGAATTTCACGCCGAGCTGGGTGCTTAGGGCGGCGAGCAGCTGCTGGTGGGCGGCATCGACCTCCTCGGATTTGAGGGTGCGCTCGGTGGCGCGATAGTGGAATCGATAGGCCAGGGATTTGCGCTCCACAGCTAGCTTAGCTCCGCTGGGATCGGTGAACACATCGAAGCATTCGTAGCCCACCAGCAAGGGCTCCGCCGCCTTGTCGATGACAGCTTCAATTTGCGCGTTGGCAGTGGTCAGCGGCAACTCCATCGCCGCGTCGCGCGACGAACCGGGAAAAAGTGGTAGATCCACCACGTGTTGAATCCCGCCTAGCAACTTGCGCAGTTTCGCCAAATCCAACTCGGCCACATACACCGGAGCAGTGCAGTCCAGCTCGCGTTCGCGGGCCGCAGCGAGCCGGGCGAACACACCGACGACTTGGGCCTCCACCTTGATGTCGCACGCGAGCACAAAGCCGGGCCGCTCCTTGGCTGCGAAGCGGACCTCGCGCCCTCCCAGCAAAGCGGATAGAACCGCCTTCAGATCATACAAATCGGCGTTGCGCTCGGTTTGCGCCCATCCGAACGGCTCGGTGGGTCCGGCTAACAGGATAGCCAGCGCGTCGCTTTCCTGATCGCGCGCTTTGCCGCCGCCGGCATTGCGGAATACCCGCCCCATTTCGAAAAACCGCAATGACTTCACCTGTTGGCTGACGTTTCTAACTGCCGAAGCGAGCAAGCCCGGCACCAAGCTCGGGCGCATCACCGCATGATCTTCGCTGAGCGGCAGTTTCACCCGGATGAGATCGCCGTCCAACAACGGCCGCGACATTAGGGCATCGCTCACTTGGTGGCCGGCGATGAGCTTGATCGTCTGACATTCATACAGCCCAAGCGCCGCCAAACGCCGCCGCAGCAGCATGTCCACATCATACGCCGCATCGCTCGCGCTGGCCGGCACAAAGGCCCCTACCAAGCGCGACGGCACCTTGTCCAGTCCGTGGACGCGGGCAATTTCTTCCACCAGGTCGATGTGCCGCTGCAGGTCGGCACGGAATGACGGCACCTCCCAGGTGGCGTCAGCCAGTTTGGTGAGTCCGAGCCGCGAAAGAATGGCCTCGGCGTCAGTTAGGGGAATCGAGTCGCCCATGAGTTGGTTGAGCTTGGCAACGTCGAGGGCGACGGGGTGGGTGAGCACGGGTGCCTCGCCGGCCGTTAGAGTGACAACCTCGGCACTGCCGCCGGCGGTTTCCACAATGAGTTTGACCGCCAGCGCAGAGGCAGCGAGCACGCCGGCCGGGTCCACCCCGCGCTCGAAGCGATAGGAGGAATCTGATGACAACGCGCAGCGGCGCGAGCTGCGCCGAATCCCAGAGGGAGTGAAATACGCCGATTCCAACACAATGTCGGTGGTCACCTCGGTCACTCCGCTATCGGCACCGCCCATCACGCCACCGAGGGCGAGGGCGCGACCAGAGGCATCGGCGATGAGCAGGTCGTCGGTCGTTAGAATATGTTCAGAAGCGTCGAGCGCTAGAAACACCTCGCCCTCCGCAGCGTGGCGCACGACGATGCCGCCGCTGAGTTTGGCGGCATCGAAGGCATGCAGTGGCTGGCCGAGCTCGTGCAACACATAGTTGGTGACGTCGACAATGTTGTTGATCGGGCGCTGGCCAATCGACTCTAACCGTTGCTTGAGCCACGCCGGGCTGTCCTTGACGGTCACGCCCGTGATGCGCACGGCGGTATAGTGCGGGCAGGCGGCCGGGGCGTCGATTTGGATGGAAGAAGTGGGTGCGACGCCCACATTCCTTGCGGGGAGATCCAGCGGTTTGAGCGGGGATTTGAGCAAGGTGGCCAGCTCGCGGGCCATCCCGCGGTGGCTGAGTAGGTCAGGGCGGTTAGGGGTGACCTCCAACTCCAACAAAACATCGGAGTCGAACATTTCCTTCAGGGGTTTGCCGATAGGCGCATCTGCCGGCAGAATGAGCAAGCCGTCCTCGCCGGCTGGCAGGCCGAGTTCTGCGGCGGAGCACAGCATGCCGCGGGACTCGACCTTGCGCATGACCGTCTCACTGATGGTGAAGCCGCCGGGCAGCGCCGTGCCCGGCAGCGCGCAGGGTACCTTGTCGCCCACCTGATAGTTTTGCGCGCCACACACAATCTGGCGCAAGCTGCCTTCGCCCGCATCCACTTGGGTGACCTTGAGCCGGTCCGCATGTGGGTGCTGGACGGCTTCCATCACCTGCGCCACCACAATTCTTTCCGAGGTGATACCTTTGATGACGATGCCTTCGACCTCCACCCCGGCGAAGGTGAATAGGTCGTCGATTTCCTGGATCGACTTTCCTGCTAGGTCAAGGTGGGTGGCGAGCCAATTCAATGAGATGTTCATGTGAGAGATATGGGAAAGATATTTAACCGCAGATGGACGCAGATAAACGCAGATGGCAGAAGAAAATTGAGAGGACAGCAAGCATGAAGCGGAGTGTATTCCTCATAACTGTTAACCTCTTCATCTTGCGTCTTGGGTCTTGTCGTCTTGTGTCTTCAAGCGAACTGCTTGAGGAAGCGCACGTCATTCTCGATCAGCAACCGGATGTCCCGGATGCCCCAGCGGATCATCGCGAGACGATCCAAGCCCATGCCGAAGGCGAAGCCCTTGGTGGTTTCCGGATCGTAGGCGTGGTCCTTGCGCGAGGTGTTGATCGCGTCAAACACGGCGGGATCGACCATGCCGCAACCGGCGACTTCGATCCAGCGCGGGGCCTGGCCCTTGATCTGGAGTTTGACGTCGATTTCGAAACTCGGCTCGGTGAAGGGGAAGAAATGCGGGCGGAAGCGCACTTCGGTACTGGTGCCAAACAGTTCGCGGAAAAAATACTCGAGGGTGCCTTTAAGGTCGGGCAACGAGATATCGCTGCCGACGGCGAGGCCTTCGAGTTGGTTGAAAACCGATAGATGAGTGGCGTCGATCTCATCGCGGCGATAGGCCGAGCCTGGCGCAATGATGCGGATCGGTGGCACTTGTCCTTCCATCGTGCGGATTTGCACGCTGGACGTGTGGGTGCGCAGCAATTTGCCGCTATCAAAGTAGAATGTGTCCTTTTCGTTGCGGGCCGGGTGGTCGGCGGGCGTATTGAGCGCATCGAAGCAGTGGAACTCGTCCTCAATCTCCGGCCCGTCCGCTAGCACAAAACCCATCCGTCGCAAGATGCCGATCGCCTGGTCGCGGATTTGGGTGAGCGGGTGCAAGCCACCCGGCGGCAAGCCGCGCGCCGGTAAGGTGGCATCGATGCCGGCCAGCGCCGCGCGGTCGGCAATCTCGCGCAAGGCAAGCTGCTTGGCGTCGAGGGCGGCGGTGATGCTGACGCGGGCGGCATTGAGGAGTTGGCCGACGGCGGCCTTGTCCTCCTTGGGCACGTCCTTGATGCCGGCTGCGACGAGCGTGAGGCTGCCCTTTTTGCCGAGCACGGCGATGCGGGCGTCCTCCAGTGACCGCTCGCTGGAGGCGGCGGCAATCTGGGTGAGGGCGTCTTGTGCGATGGATTCGATTGGCTCCTTCATGGGAAAGGGGTATGCCATAGCCGCAAACCTGCCGCAGGTCAAAGCCAAGTTGGGCGGGATGAAAGAGAAATGAAACCTATCAACCTAAAAAGGAAAATGGAAAGGGTTGCAGCGACGTTTTTACCACGGATTTCACTGATTGAAGAGGACTTCGGCGTGAGCTCAGTCTAACGGTTACACGGAAAATATGACCTCAGTCTATCTACTCCTCGGCTCACCCTAAAGATTGGTTTTCTACAGAAGGTAACAAAGGAGACGAAGGGAGAGGATTTTTTGTGGCCTTCGTTGCCTTCTGTTCAAATCCAGTTTGCGTGGCATCGATTTCATCTGTGGCATATTTTTGGAGGTTGCTGGTCCAGGAATCTGGGCACCTCAGTCTGCCAAATAATTCATCACTCTTTTATTATCTGTGTAATCTGTGGTTCCTATTTTGCTTTCTAGGATCAAGCCGCGGCTTACTTGGCGGGCATGGCGGGCTCGCGTTCGTCGATAGAAATCACGCCAGGCAGGGATGCCAAGGCGTCGAGAAACTCATGCAGGTGGCGCCGCGGCAGCCGCAGATTGAGTTGCGCCAGCAGGGTGCCATCCGGCAATTTCTCGTAGCGCAAGGGCTGGCCAGTGACCCGGAATTCCTCGCGCAGACGCTCTATTTTGATGCGCGTCTTGCCATGGTATGGGTCGAATTCGAGCTGGATGCCGACGCTTTGAATGCCGCCCAAGTGGTGGACCTCCCATTTGAGCAGCAATGCGAGCACGCTGCGGACCAGCAGGCTGAGGCCAATCCCGGCCAGCGCAAAGCCGGCACCGATAACCATGCCGATGGCCGCGGTGACCCAAATGGTGGCGGCGGTGGTCATGCCGCTGACGCCGTTGCGGGAGTGGAGGATGGCGCCGGCACCGAGAAACCCGATGCCGGTAACAATCTGACCCGCCACCCGCCCGGAATCCCCGGCACTGCTGGTGAACAAAAACGACATGAGCGTAAACACCGTCGAGCCTAGGCAGACGAGGGTCAGGGTGCGCAAGCCGGCCGGCTTCTCATGCCGCTCGCGCTCCGCTCCCACAATCGCGCCGCAGGCCACGGAGGTCAGGGCCAACACCACCTCCAGCCACGGCGCGGACAGCCAGCTGCGCAGGGAGAGGATTGTTAATTCAGTTAGACAGGGCATCGCATCGTACTGGGTTATAACGGCTTGCAGCTCCCTTAATAAGGTAGCCGGGGCGGTTCGTCAACGTTGCGGACAACCATGGGCCGGCCGCCCAGTACCCCGCCAAGTTGTGCCAGCCTGACCGCTGCTGAATTTAGCGCCTAAATTCCCTCCGGGGACTTCGCCCATGACCGAGCGATGGGTGAGGAGGCGCAGGACGGTTTGCTGGATGGGGCGGCACCAGCAGCAGGTGGCGGGCTGCCGATCGCGCCACCAATCAGTGGCGGCGGCATGATGCTGGTGGCGCTCGACGAGGACCGGCAGCCAGACGTTGGCATCAACGAGCGCGAGCATTGGCCGTCAGTTCTTCCGTGTCCATATCCGCAAGCGCTTGATCCACCAGGGTCGCGGGGATGACGGGAGCGTTCTTGGCCGCAGGCAGCAGCGGGCCGGTGAGACGATAGCCACGGGGATAGGCTTGGTGCAGGCTCGCCGCATCGCGGTGGCGGCGCAGTTGGGCCGGATTCACCACGGGAATCGCGGACGTCACCCGGGTGGTTGCCGATTCATCGAGCCATTGCAGGTACAAATCGACCGTCACTTCGCGGATGCGCCGTCCCTCCTGCGCGGTGCGGGCTTTCACCCGCCGGTAGAGGTCGTCGGGAATATCGATGGTCGCTTTCACGCCAAGCTAGCTAGCTGGTTTCCTGTATCTGGTCAAGCATGGGAATTGGAGGGCCGGGTCAGTGGAACCAGTCCTCGCATCAATGGAACCAGTCCTCGCATGGTAGCATTATTCTGACTCGATCAGGTTTTCGGGAAGATGGGGACAGTGTGCGAAAATCGACATATCGCAGAAGATCGGCAGGCAACACAAGATGGCAGCAATGGTCCACGGTAGCGGGCGTAACCGGGTTGGTGCTTCAGGTGGCTGGAGGCGATGTGGGTTGGAATCGTTCCGCCTCCGACTTGCTGAAGCGCCCGAACTTCCACGCCAGCGATGGCAGCACTAGCAAGTTGAGCAGGGTGGATGATACCAGTCCGCCGAGGATCACGATGGCCATCGGGCCTTCGATTTCGCGGCCGGCCTCGCCGCTGCCGAGGGCCAGCGGCAGCAAGCCCAGCGCGGTGACCAGGGCGGTCATGATGATGGGCAACAAGCGCTCGCTGGCACCGCGGGCTACGGTTTCCAAATCCCAGGTCGCGCCTTCATGTTCGACGAGATGCTCATAGTGCGAGATAAGCATGATGCTGTTGCGGGTGCTGATGCCGAACAAGGTCACGAAGCCGACGAGTGAACCAATGCTGGTTAGGCCGCCGCCGGCAAACACGGCGAGGACACCGCCGACGAGTGCAAACGGGATGTTGGCGAGCACCAGCGCAACGTGGCTGGCTCGGTGAAAAACGAGACTGAGCAGCAGGACGACGACGAGCCCGGCGATGAGTGAATGGACTAGCAATTCGCGCCTGGCTTTGGCTTGTTCCTCGGCCGCCCCGCTCCATTGGACATATAGATCGCCGGGCAGCTTGACTTGGGCCTGCACCTTGGCGCGCGCTTCTTTGACAAACGAGGCAAGGTCACGTTTTCCGACATTGCAGGTCACCGTTTGTCTGCGGCGCGCGCCATCGTGATGAATGCTGGGGCGTCCGTTAGTGAGTTCGACATCGGCGAGTTGGCGCAGCGCCATCCGCACGCCGTCGCCGTTGACGAGCAACAAATCGCCGACGGCTTCCGGGTCACGGCGCGCGCCTTCGTCGAGGATAACGGCGAGTTTGTGGATGCGATTGCCACGCACCATTTGCGTCACGTCCGAGCCTTGAAATGCGGTCTGCACGGTTTCCAGAACATCCAGCGGGCGAAAACCAAACTGGGTCAGGCGCTCAGGGCGCAGATGTACCGCGAGCACCGGCGCGCCAGGGGGGGCCTTGACTTGCACATCAGCGCTGCCGGTAGTGGCGGCGAGTTGCGCGGCAATTTTTTTCGCGGTGGCGTCGAGTTGGTCGAGATTCTCGCCGAAGACGTTGACCACGACCATCGACGTTTCGCCCGAGATGCTCTCGCTGATGCGGTCGCCGAGAAATGTCATCACCTCACTTTGGATGCCGGGAAATTCTGCCAGCGTCGAACGCAACGCGGCTTGAGTTGCCACTTCCTCCTTGGGAGTGGTGCCGGTTTTTAACTCGATGTGAAACTCGCTTTGGTTAGGCCCCCAGGTGTCTTCGCCGGCTTCGGCGCGGCCGACTTGCTGCTCGACGGTGGCGATGTGCGGGTTGGCGAGCATCAAGTTAGATAATTGTTTGCCAGTGCGCAGCGCTTCCTCGATAGAAGTGCCGGGGCGGCTTTTGACGCCGACGACAAAGTGGCCTTCGCGGAACTCTGGCAACAACTCGCCGCCGAAATACGGCACCAGGCAGCAGGCTCCGGCCACCAGCGCGAGCGCGCCGGTGATTGTCAGGCCGGGCCAGCGGGCGAAGAACAGCAACCAGTCGCGATGCAGGACCTTGAGCCCGCGGACCCAAGCCGGCTCGGCGTGGGGTTTGGTGCGACCTAGAAACACCAGTGCCATCGCGGGCGTGACGGTGAGCGCCACACCAAGTGAGGCCATGATGCTGAGGATGAATGCGACGCCCATCGGCCCGAAGAAGCGGCCCTGCAAGCCGCTCATCGTGAGTACCGGCAGAAACACCACCGCGACAATGAAAGTGGCATACACGACCGAGTTGTTAACCTCCAGTGATGCATCGAGTACCACGCGCCACAACTCGCGCGGCGTTGGCAGGGACGCGTTTTCGCGCAATCGGCGCAGGATGTTTTCGACATCAATAATGGCATCGTCAACGACCACGCCGATGGCGATGGCGAAGCCGCCGAGGGTCATGGTGTTGAGCGACACGCCGCGCCAGTCGAGGATCAGAATAGCAGCTAACAACGACAGAGGTATTGATACGAAAGAGATCAGAGCGACGCGCAAATCCAGCAAGAACAAGAGCAGCACGATGCCCACCAGTGCGCCACCGACGAGCAAGGAGTCCTGCATATTGCCGAGCGCGGTTTCGATAAAAGTGGCTGGCCGATGCAGGCGGTCGTAGAGCGTGATGCCTTTGGCTTTGAGCATTGGGCGCAACTCGTCGAGCGCTTGCTCCAGACCTTGAGTGACGGTGAGCGTGTTGGCGAGATACTGGCTCTTTAAGGTGATGAGCACGCCGGGCTGGCCCATGATAAGTGCGTCGCCAAACTTCGGTTCGGCACCGAGCGCCACCTTTGCCACGTCGCGCAGCCGCACCACAGGTGAGCCTTTGCGCACGACCACTTCGCCGAGCTCCTCGGGCGTGAACATCTGGCCGTTGGTTTGAATGACGATGCGCTGGCCCGCGGTGTCAATGAAACCCGCGCCGCGTACGCCGGTGGAGGCTTTTGCGCATTCGAGCACCTCGTTCATCGTTAGATCAAAGGCGGCGAGTTTTTCTGGAGCAACCTGCACTTGGAGTTGCTCGACTTCACCGCCAAACACGCTCGCCGCCGCCACGCCATTTACGGCCAGCAGTCGCGGATTGATCGTCCAATCGACGAGAGTTCGCAGATCGCGGGCTGATATCTTGTCGGAGACGAAGCCTACTTTCAGCAGGTCCATCGTCGATGAGGTGAGCGGCGAGAGGGTGGGTGGGCGCACGCCTTCGGGGAGTTGGCGTGCGAGGGTGCCGAGTTTTTCGGCGAGTGACTGGCGGCCGATGTAGATGTCGGTGCCATCCTTGAAAACCACGGTGACCACGCTCAATCCTTGAATGCTTTCCGAGCGCACCGATTGAAGCGCGGCCGCGCCATTCACCGCGCTTTCGATCGGGCGCGTGACGAGCATTTCGACTTGCTCGGCGGAGAGGCCGGGGGCTTCAGCCTGAATGGTTACTTGCGGAGCGACAAATTCGGGGAAAACATCCAGTGGGGCCTGCGAGGCGACGTAGGCACCCCAGCCGAGCAAGCCAAGGGCGAGAGCGATGACGATGCCGCGATGCCGCAGCGAAAGTTTGACGATGCGAGCGAGCATGGCTAATCCGGTTCAGCTCCGCCTTGGGCTTTGAGTTCTGCACTGAGCAGGGACGATGCGCCGAGGACGACGACGGGGTCATCATCCGCCAGCCCGCCAGCCTCGGTGATGAACCAGCCGTCATCGGCACTGAGCGGAGCCTCGAGCGAGATAGGTATACGCACATAGATATCATTTTCCCGCTGCACATAGACCCAGGATCGGCCATCGTGACGCAGCACGGCGGATCGTGGAACTGCGAAGCCCGCACGTGGCTTTCCTGGCAGTTCCAGCCAAGCGGTTAGTGCCATCCCAGGGCGCAGGGTGAAGGGCGGCTTGACCACTCGAAGAATGAACCCCTGAGCCTGAGTTTTAGGATCCGCGACGGTGGCTGGCTGAATATCGGTTATACTAATGGGCTCACTCTCACGCCCGATCATAACAATTTGTGCACTGCTGGGAATTTCCGCGAGCGCATCACCCGGCATCACGTCAACCCTAATAAGTGACTCGGACCCGCTGACAAGGCCGTTGATGAACGTGCCGCGCTTGGCGGCATCGCGAGAGAAGAGCGCGCCCCATTGCAATTGCGCGTTGCGAATGATGCCATCGACCCGAATCTTGTCTGCTAGAAACCGGGCCGCGGCGGCTTCGGTGGATTGCCGCGAGGCATCGTTGGTTAGAGCGAGGGTGGCCGTCCGTTCGCTCTCCGCCTTCGAAGCGGTGAGCGCTGCCTCAGCTGTTGCTAGGTCGCCATCCAGCGTGACGAGCGGCGAGGGGTCGATGACGTGGCCAAAGGCAAGACGGGTGGCCTGCCAGGTGAGCATCCGCAGTGGCTTGGTCGCAATGGCGAGCGCGACGGTTTTTTGTTCATCGATCCTCACGGTGAATTCGGCGGGCTTGTCGTCTCCGGGTATTGCCGCAGCGTCGTCGTCGGCGGCAACGTTTGTCGTCGTCTTTGCGTGTTGCTTGTGCAAGCCGATCAAGAGCACCTCGCCGAGGCCGGCGAGCACGCTGAGAGTGAGGATGAGGTGAATGAGTTTCTTAATCACGGCGTGTGAGTTTGAGTTGCGGCTTCAAGTTCGGTCACGGCCGCCTGAATATCGGCGAGGGCGTCGATGCGGGCGATGCGGGTGGTTGCACGCTCGACTTGCGCACTCAACAAGGCGGCCCGATCGCCGCTGCCTGCTTGGAGGAGACGCTCCTCGCTGGCGACTTGTTGGGTTTGTTCATCTAGCAAAACATGGGTGGTGGCGAGTTTTGTTGTGGTTGCTGCCAGCGCGGTTGCAGCCCGGTCATACTCGGCGAGGGCTTTGGCCTGCACGGCATCAAAGGTAGCGGCGGCTTGTTTGCGCTTGGCCTCGGCCTCGCCGATGGCACCTTGATTGTGATTGAGGATAGGCAGCGTGAGGCCGATGCCGAGCGTCCATTTGTTCTCACCCGCGTCGAGTGCGTAGCCGGGATTGAGATGGAGGTCGGGGTATTGTTTGGCGATTTCTAAGCGCAGATTGGCCTCTGCCGTCGCATACTCGGCGAGGGCAGCGAGCACATCGGCGCGATGGGTGAGAGCCTGATGTTTGCCGGGCACGGAATGGCTGGATGACTCAAAGGCAGCAAAGGAGAAATCCGCGCCATCAATACCCTGCAAACCTAATCCCAGAGCCTCGGCGAGCGACGCGCGAGCGATCGCAGCGAGCCTGGCATTCTCGGCTGCCTGCAGACGCATCTGCGCTTGCAACAAGCGTGCCTGGGTGGTTGCGCTACGTGATTCGGAGCCAGCCTTGACCCGATCATCAAGCGCGGCGAGCAATTCGGCTTGTTGTGCGATGGCGTCACTGAGCAGCTTGCTGCGCTGCCCGGCGGTATAGACATCTAGGAAGGCCTTGCGAACGGCGCTGTGCACTTTCCAGGTCGTGTCGATCACATTGGCGGCGGCGGCGCCAACCTGGGTGTGCGCGGCGAGTTGGCGCTGGTTGCGTTTGCCGGCGGTTTCAAACGTCCAGTCGAAGTCGATGCCATACGTGCCTGCGATCCATTTTGTCCATGGCGTGACGATTTGAGGTGACAGCGCAGCGGTTGGATTCGGTCGCTCACCCGCGCTGCGCACGGCGGCGACGGCGAGGGCATACTTGGCGCGGGCGACGGCGATATCAGGATGATGTGTCCGCGCGTATTCGGTGAGGCTTTGTAAAGTCCATGAGTGTCTGCTCAGACGGCGCTGCGTGAGGCTGGCCGCGCTGACATCCACATCGAGTGGCTTGGCGTTGAAGTGTGTGAACTGCGTGCAGGAACAGGCCAGCAAGGGCAGTGAGAAAAGGAGGATCGGTGCTCGAAATCGTGCGTGAGACATGGAATCGGCAATTAAGGATTACACCAGCAACATGCAGTCGCCGTAGCTATAGAAGCGGTAGCGCTGGGCCACCGCTTGGCGGTAGGCCTCCAGCACGAGATCGCGCCCGGCAAACGCGCATACTAACATCAGCAAGGTGCTTTGTGGCAAGTGGAAATTGGTCAGCAAGCCGCCGACCGCGCCAAATTGATAGGGTGGGTGGATGAAAATATCCGTCGCGCCGCGATGGGGGCCGGGGGCGATGCGCGGCGCGGGATGCGCGGTATGCAGATGTTCTAACACCCTGGTCACCGTGGTGCCCACCGCCACCACCCGTGCCGCGGTATTCACCTTGGCGGCGGTGGCTGCCGTCACCTGATAATTTTCCGAGTGCATGACGTGATCGGCCACCACCTCGACGCTCACCGGGCGGAAGGTGCCGACGCCGACGTGCAGGGTGAGAAACGCGTGAGGGAGTTTTTCTAACATTTCAGGGGTGAAATGCAGGCCGGCGGTGGGAGCGGCGATGGCTCCCTCCTCGCGGGCGAACACCGTCTGATAGCGTTCGAGGTCGGCCGCCTCCTGCGGGCGGCCCATGTAGTGCGGCAAGGCAAGTTGCCCGTGTTGATGGAGGTCGAGCGGGGCGCTCCAGCGCAACAGGCGGTCGCCATTGGCAAACACCTCCGTGACCGTACCGCTGATGCCGCCGACACTCAGCGAGCGGCCGAGTTTCATGCGCTTGCCGGGGCGCACCAGGCAGCGCCATTGGCAGTCTGACGGGCGCTCAAGACACAGCAGCTCGATTTTTCCGTCATCGGAAACGACCCGTGCCGGCAGCACTTTGGTGTCGTTGAGAACTAACAAATCATCCGCCTGCAGATAGGATGGGAAGTCGCGGAACCAGCGGTGTTCGATGCGGCCGCTGGCGCGGTGGACGACCAACATGCGAGAAGCCGAGCGCTCGGCGAGCGGGTGCGCGGCGATGAGATCGTCGGGCAGGTGGAAATTGAAATCGCTAGTGTGGAGGCTCACGCGGGAGACATCAGGCTAAAGAGGAAAATAGAAAGGATTGCAGCGACGTTTTTCACCACGGATTTCACGGATTGAAGAGGATTACACGGAAAAGATGACCTCAATCTATCTACTCCTCGGCTCACCCTAAAGATTGGTTTTCTACAGAAGGTAACAAAGGAAACGAAGGGAGAGGATTCTT
>WBXE01000032.1 GCA_008932955.1 Verrucomicrobiota bacterium | reverse complement strand
GGGGCCGCCTATCTAGCCTGGTGTTACGTCGAGGGGCGCGGGGTGGAGCGCGATGCGGCCGAGGCGATGAAATGGTGTCACAAATCGTTGGAGATGGAACGATACTATTTGCCGCTGCATATTTTAGGAGAGATATATGCGGCTGGAAACGGAGTCCCGAAAGATGAGGTGGAAGCCGCACGCTACTTCAAGCAGGCTGCCGAGTTGAACAATTGGGAGTCTCAGATTGCCTATGCCAATTGCTTGGCCGAGGGCCGCGGCGTGGCGCGAGACCTGTCGGAAGCCGCAGCATGGTACGGCAAGGCCGCCACGCAAGGGCATCCGGAAAATTTATTCGATCAGGCGATGCTGCTATTCAAAATAGATGATGAAGAATCGCGGCAGCACGCATCCGAATTAATTGAGGATCTGACGAAATCGGGCCATGCCGGGGCGATGCGGGAAAAGGCCTTGCGCTTGGTCAAGGATCCGGGTGAAGCGGTGGCATTGATGCGCAAGGCCGCCGGGTTGGACGATGGGCCGGCGATGACCGCGCTTGGCGATTGTTATGCCAATGGCACGGGCGTGAATCGGGATGCGGCCGCGGCCGTCGAATGGTATCGCAAGGCCGCAGACAAAGGCGAGCCCGCCGCACAACTCGCGTATTCCAATTTTTTGAGGACCGCCACCGGGATTGAAAAGCATGAAGCGGAGGCCGACAAATGGTTGGGTGAGGCGGTGGGGCGCAACTACGCGCCGGCGCAGGCGAGGATGGGGCAGTTGCTTCTGACGGGAAAAGCCGCCAAAGCTTCAGAGGCGATTGAATGGATCAGGAAAGCGGTGGCACAGAACGACGCGGAAGGTCAGTATGAGCTGGGAAAGTGTTATGACAATGGCACGGTTGTGGAGAAAGATGCCAACGAGGCGGTGACATGGTATGAGAAGTCGGCTCGCCGCGGATCGGCCAACGGCCGGGTAGCCTATGGCAAATGTCTGCTTGAAGGCAGAGGGGTTGCGCCCTCGAAATCCTTGGGAAAGTATTGGTTGCAGCTCGCCGCCCAGCAGGGCAGCAAAGAGGCCAGAGACCTGATTGCAAAATAATATAAGTTAGATCCCGGCTTCGGCGAGGCGTTCGTCCATCTCGGCTTTTTGGAGGCCGGTGGTGAACTCCGAGAAATCGCCGGCCATCACGCCGGCGAGGTTGTGGGAGGTCAGGCCGATGCGGTGGTCGGTGACGCGGGACTGCGGAAAGTTATAGGTGCGAATTTTTTCCGAGCGGTCGCCGGAGCCGATGAGGGAGCGGCGGTGCGACGAATAGGCCTCTTGTTGGGAGCGAAGTTTTTGTTCGTAGAGCTTGGTGCGGAGAATCTGCATCGCAATCTCGCGATTCTTAATCTGCGAACGCCCCTCTTCGCAACGCACATAGATACCCGTGGGCAAATGGAAAATTTGCACAGCGCTCTCGGTGCGGTTGACGTGTTGGCCACCGGCGCCGCCGGAGCGGCAGACTTCGATTCGGAGGTCTTCTTGTCTAATATCCACATCGACCTCTTCGGCTTCCGGCAGCACGGCGACGGTGATGGTGGAGGTGTGGACGCGGCCTTGGGTCTCGGTGGTGGGCACGCGCTGAACTCGATGCACGCCCGATTCGTATTTAAGATGACGAAACACTTCGTCGCCGGTTACTTTGAGAATGACTTCCTTGAAGCCGCCGACTTCCGACGGGCTGCTCTCGAGATGTTCGCATTTCCAGCCGCGGACATCGGCATAGCGTTGATAGGCGCGCATCAGTTCCGCAGCGAAAAGCGATGCCTCGTCGCCTCCGGCACCGGCCCGGATTTCGATCAGGGCGTCGCGGTCTTCGTTAGGATCGGCGGGCAGCAGCGCGTATTGCAGGTCATCCGCCAAGCTGGTGATGGTGGCTTCGAGCGCGGGAATCTCCTCGGCGGCCATCGCGGCGAAGTCAGGATCGTCGGATCTTGCCAGGTCTTGGTTATCGGCTAGGTGGCGCTTGGTAGCCTGGAGATTTTCCCACAGATCGAGGGTTCGCTTGAGCTTGCGATGCTCGCGCAGCAGGTCAGTGGCGCGTTTGGCATCGGCGAAGAGGTCCGGATTGCCCACTGCTTCTTCCAGTTCGGCGAAGCGGTCACGGTGTTTGGCAATGAGAGCAGAATAGTCCATACGGGGCGGTTACCGGATCGCTTAGGTAAGAGCTTCAGCCGCCACCGCTGGCGGCTGGGCGGCGCATCTCGGGCGGCGCTTTTGGCTCACTTGCCGCCGCCCTTGCTCAGCAGCGCTGGAATGAGCATGCCCAGACCAAACACGACGAGCACCACCCCCCAAATCAAGTTGATATTGTAATCCAGAGACTTGGCATACATCACCGTATTGCCTTGGGTCAGCACGCCTTGGCCGACCAAGATGATACCGAGAAGCAGGAAGAAGTAGCCGATTGGTTTGCGAAGATCGAGTCCCATGAGGTTGGTGAGTTAGATGTTGGTGACGCCGGGATTACCAGAAGATGATGTTAAGAATCACGCAGCCAAATAGCAGGATGATGCCAATGACCGAGGGCCGCAGAAACCACGAGTCCTCGCGGTCCACAATCTTGGGCGTGAGCGAATACACTAGGCCAGCTAGCTCCTCATCGGTCTTGGTGCGGGCAGTGACGACCGAGATGCCGAGGGTGATGACGAAACAGGCGATGAATGCAAAGCTGGCCAGCCAGAAGTTCTGCGCCATGTCACTCGGGAAGCTCAGGCAGCTTGGCACATCGGCAAGGGTCTTGCCCATCAGGCTCCACAGATATCCGCCCTTGATGCCGAGGGCGTTGCCGGTGGCCGACGAGAGCGAATGAAACACCGCCGAGGTGCCTATGCCGCCGAGCAGGCCGAAGAAGGCACCGTGGCTGGTGGTGCGTTTCCAGAACATGCCTAGCAGGAAAGTGGCGAACAGCGGCGCATTGACGAAGCCAAACACCAGTTGGATGATATCCATGGCGTTGGACCAGCGGCTCACCAGATAGGCGCAGGCAATGCTGAGCAAAATGCCCACCACGGTGATGGCGCGGCCCATCCAGGCGTAGTGTTCGTCGCTCTTGTTTTTGGCGATGTAGGCCTGATAGAGGTCATAGGTCCACACCGTGTTGAAGGCTGTGACGTTGCCGGCCATGCCGGACATGAAGGACGCCAGTAACCCGGTAAGGGCTAGGCCGAGCAAGCCGGGTGGGCAGTATTTTTTCACTAAGGATAGGATCACGCCGTCATAGTCATTTTCAACCACGGCTTCTTGGAGTTGGGTTTTGAGGCTGGCCTCATCGAGGCTGGCCGCATCCTTGACGAGTGCAGCGACCTTTTCCGGGCTCATTTTCATCCCGGTGGCAGCACTAACACTCGCAAAGGCCGCATCGGTATTCAGCCCCGCAGCCGCTTTCACCGCAGGCAACGCTTTGGCATATTCCGCCGCAGCCAGTGGCTTGGGCGGCAGACGGTAGCCGTCTTTGGCGGTCAGGGCGAGGCCGGCGGCGATCATGCCGGGCAAAATCACCAGGATCGGGAAAATCATTTTGGGCACGGCGGCGATGAGCGGCGTGCGGCGTGCGGCGCTCATATTCTTGGCCGCCATCGCCCGCTGCACCACCAGGAAGTTGGTGCACCAGTAGCCGAAGGACAGCACAAACCCCAGCCCGAAGAGCATCGCAAACAAGTCCACTCCCATCGGATTTTGGGAGGGGCCCCCTAGTAGCGGCTTCCACGCGCTGGTCCATGCATCCGGTTGGAAGGTATGGGTATTGAGTTCCAGTGCTGCGGGATTTTGCGCGACGCTGCCTAGCAATTCTTTTAGATGCCCCCAGCCTCCGACGTCTTGCAAGCCCAGATAAACAATCGGCGCGAAGCCTAGCACAATCATGAAAAATTGCAGCACCTCGGTGTAGATGGCCGACGTCAGGCCGCCCTTGAGCACGTACGCGAGCACGATGGCCGAGCAAATCCACAGACTCACGTCATAGTTCCAACCGAGCAATTGGTGGAGGAGTTTGGCCAAGGCATTCATCGAGATGCCGGAGGCGAACATGGTCATCACCGCGAAAGAAATCGAATTCAGGCAGCGGGTGCGTTCATCGAAGCGCATCTTAAGGTACTCTGGCACCGAGCGGGCTTTGGAGCCGTAGTAGAACGGCATCATAAACACCGCCAGGAAGATCATCGCGGGAATCGCCCCCACCCAATAGAAATGACAGGTGGCAATGCCGTATTTGGCTCCGCTGGCAGTCATGCCTACCAACTCCAGCGCACCCAGGTTGGCCGAGAGGAAGGCCAGCCCGGTGACCCACGCCGGAATCGAACGGCCCGATGTTAGAAAGTCAGCCGAGGTCTTCATGTAGCGTTTCAGCGCAAAGCCTATGCCTAGCACAAACACCACGTAGATGAGCAGAATCGAGTAATCCACCGCCGCCAGATTGACGGCTTCGGCCAACCACCACGTGCAATTTGTAGGTAAGAACGAAATCATGTGGCGGAGGTTGAGGGGCGTTTGGCGGCCCGTCAATCAAAAGAAGTCATGAGGGCTGGCGTGATCTTGGGGAATCACGATGACCGTCGCCGTCACCATGCGTGCCGAACGAGACGAATTGGCCGGATGGGCAATGCCCCGATGAGCGCATTGCTGGATAGTTCGGTATGGGATTGCCCACTTGCTCAGCGGTGTTGGCTTTTCCAATCGTCCAGTCGGCGCAACGCCTCGCACTCAGTGATCGGACCTGTTTCGACAAGCGCGTTGAGGGCACTGCAAGCCATCTTGCGGGAATCTGTCTTCTCAGCAGGAGTGAGTCGTTCACCGAGCTTGGCCTCACCCCGTAGATTTCGGTGGGCTTCAGACCCCCACGCGCAAATTCCCGACACTCCATAGCAGTCCCTTAGCGCCGTGCCACCGAAAACCGCACAATCCAAAAGATTCTCCACTATTTATCTGTCACCATGTAAGATAAATTGTTAGCCAATGGCGTTCTTACTATCGTTTAGTCCTTGATGGATGATGCGGGTGATTTCCAAGGCCACGCCGAGGGCGGCGGTGCCTTGCTGGCCGCTGACGGCAGGGGCGGCACCCACGGCGACGCTGTTGACGAAGGCCTCGAGTTCGAGGCGGAGCGGTTCGCCGGGCTCAACCGCCACGGCTTCCCGTTTGATTTCCATGCCCTCTTTCCAGTGGATGTGGCCGGATTGTTCCTGATAGTCTAGTGACAGGTAGCAATCCTGCTGGAACACGCGCAATTTGCGCAGGCGCTCCGGGCTGATGCGGCTGGCGGTGACGTTGGCGACGCAGCCATTATCGAAGCGCAGGCGGGCGTTGGCGATGTCCTCCTGGCCGGTGAGGACGGCCACGCCCACGGCGTCGATGCTGGCGATGGGGGAGCGGACGAGGTGGAGGATGATTTCGAGATCGTGGATCATCAAATCGAGGACCACGCCGATGTCGATGGAGCGGTTGGGGAAGGGCGAGAGGCGGTGGGCCTCGATGAAGCGGGGGTGGGAGAGTTTTTTTTCCAGTTCGCGGAGCACTGGGTTGAAGCGTTCGATGTGGCCGATTTGCAGCACGCGGCGGCTGCGTTGCGCGGTTTCCACTAACACCTGCGCATCGGCGACTGTCGGGGCGATGGGCTTTTCCATCAACACATGCACGCCCAACTCCATCAAACGGCAACCCACTGTGCGGTGCGCCACAGTGGGCACCGCCACGCTCGCGACGTCGCACAACTCGGCAAGGGCCTCCAAACTTGTCACCGCTTGCGCGCCAAACTCGGCAGCCACTGTGGCCGCCCGCGCCTCATCGGCATCATAGACGGCGGTGAGCACCGCGTTGTCCAACAACGAATACACCCTGGCGTGGTTGCGCCCCATGGCGCCCGCACCCGCGACTCCGGCTCGAATGGTCTGCATGGCGCGAGGTTAGGGCGACGGTGGCCGGCCCGGCAAGCCCGGGCTGCAATTACTTCCAAGAGACGGCGTCGTCAGAGCCATCGTAAGGCGGGATGAGTTTGCCTCGGCTCTCGTCGCCACCCTTTTTACCATCCTTGCCGTAACTCCATATCACAAAGGATTGGTCGCGCGGTGCAGTGTCCGAATACACGGCCAAGCCTTTGGTATCGAGGTGAGAGTCATTCTTGCCGGGGTTGGTGGTATTGTTTTCGACCAGTTCGGCATTCGGACTGGTGGATTTGAAGGCGTTGACCGCGATCATCCACTGGCGGCCCCAGGGATCGTTGAACAAGCCATCGGGAGTGACGCCATTTTTTTTCTGCTCGGCGAGTTTGAAGATCATGTACACCTGTTCCTTTGGATTGATGTCCTTCACATCGCAGTCGAGGAGGTGATAGGGCAGGTTATTGGCCATGCCACTGAGTACCGCCACCACGATGCCGTTGGAAAACTCGCCGTTGACCTCGCCATACACCGTGTCCTGGCCGGCGGCACGCTGGTCATGAGGGAGGAGCGGGGTGTTGTTATCGGCGTCGAAGGAGGTCAGTCCCACCGTTAAATCACGGATCTGCGCCAAGGCCTGCACATGCTTGCCCTTTTCGATGAATCTGGGCATGCCGACCATCGCCATGGTCGCCATGACGCCGATGATGGCGATGACCACCAATAACTCAACCAAGGTAAAGCCGCGTGACTGGCGCGGGCGGGATGGCAGAACGACTTGCATGCCCGGAGACTAGAGTGGTGGGTTGCGCTTGTCCACCCATCGCTGAGGAAAAAATTCTTGCCAAGCAGTCATTTGCGCCTGCGCAAGCCTGCCAGCGGCCTACAGTGGAAATCAGTACCATCAGTGGTTTCTTTACCACGATTTACCCTCTAGTGCCGCCTCTATCCCTCATTGGCGGAGCCACCACAGCAAGGATATGGCTCCGGGCTTGACGCGGCAGCCTGGCGGTGGCCGCGAGAAATCTATCTGACTTTAACGCTTGAAAGTCGGCTCGGAACGCGTTTTCATGCGGCTGTGTGGTCAGTGTTGGCCAAGGCACATCGCCCATCCGTCCCGCCCATTCCCAACTTTCATTTCCACATGAGCCATCCAGAGGGTAACGATCCATCGCTAGCGCGTGAAGCCGCCCGCGCCGCCGCCCCCCCGGCAGTCGGTCCGCCAGCCAAGCTGGGCAAGGCCAAGCGGCGGCCGGTGCCCTCGCAAATCGTGTTTTATAGTTATCCGAAATTCCTCTACACATGGCCGGTGATTGTACTGGCGCTGTTGTTGCCGCTGCTAGGTGATTGGCTCAACCCACAACTCGAAGGTTGGATTTTCGTGATCACGCTGCTGACGGTGCTGATGGCCATGGGTTTTGACCTCAGCCGGAATCTAACCATCACGTGGGGGGTCACCATTCTCGCCAGTGTGTTCTGCCTGCTGTGGCTCAAGGACACCCAGAACGTGATGATTTTCAGTCAGTTCGGCCATCATCTGTCGTCCAAAGCCCCGCTTATCTCCCACGACTGGCTCGATCTGTTCGGGCTGTTCGGCGGCATCCTCTATCTGATCATGTGGCTCGACGCGCACATCAACCAGCGCTGGCGCATCAGTCACAATGAGATCGAGCACTTCGCCATGCTCAGCAAGGACGACTCGCTGGGCCGCGGTGCCAAGCGCATCATCACCAGCTATCCGGATTTCCTCGAACTGCTGCTGTGCGGTGCCGGCACCATTCAAATCTACAGTGCCCAGGGCGGCGTCGAGTTGCGCAGTATTCCCAATGTGCCCTGGTTGTTTTTCCGCAGCGCGCGCATCAGTCAGATTCTGGAAAGCACCGAGGTGAGCGCCGCCAGCGGCGAAGACGACGTTGACCTGCACGAAGGCCAGGCGGCCAATGAGGAACTCAGCGATGGCCACGGCGGCTGAAGCCACCTGGCCGAACCGCGGATGGGTGGCGATGGCTTGAAAGGTAGGACAAAGCCCCCCCAAATTTTCCGGGTCTTAATTTTCCTGCGTCAAGGGGCCCTCGCTGTGTTGATGGATCAGCGGGCGCAGGTGGCGCTGCGAGCCGGTGAGGTCGGGGTCGGCCGCAATGACCGCATCGGCCAAGGCGCGGGTTTCACGCAGCAGCTCGGTATCAGCTAGAAAATCACTGAAGCGCAGCGCTGCCAGCCCGCTCTGGGCAGTGCCTAACACGTCGCCGGGTCCGCGTAAGCGCAGGTCGGCTTCGGCAATTTCAAAGCCATCGGCGGTTCGCTCGAGAATTTTGAGTTTCTCGAGTCCGTCGGGATTCTTTCCGTCGGTTAGAAGAATGCACCACCCCTTGTGAGCGCCGCGTCCGATACGGCCGCGGAGTTGATGGATCTGTGCCATGCCGAAACGTTCGGCATGATGCAAAATCATCACGCTGGCGTTAGCCACATCCACACCCACTTCGATCACCGTGGTGGCAACCAACGCGGCAATCTCGCCGGAGCGGAAGCGGCTCATCACGGCTTCCTTTTCTTCGGGCTTGAGCTTGCCGTGCAGCAGCCCAACTTGGCAACCCGGCAGACGCTTCTGCCATTTGGCATAGGCCTCAATGGCTGACTCGGCCTTGAGCGATTCGCTTTCCTCGACGAGCGGATAGACAAGGTAGGCTTGGCGGCCATCGGCGAGTTGTTGCTTGACGAATTTGGTGACGTCGGTCTGTTTCGGGGAAATGCGCAGCGCAGTGACGATTTTGCCGCGGCCAGGCGGTTTCTCATCTAACACTGATACGTCGAGCTCGCCGTAGAGCGTCATGGTCAAGGTGCGCGGGATGGGCGTGGCGGTCATGACTAACACGTCCGGCACCACGCCCTGGCGGATGAGGGCCGCGCGCTGGGCGACGCCAAATTTGTGCTGTTCATCGATGACGACCAAGCCGAGATCGCGGAATGTCACCGAGTCATATAACAAGGCATGGGTGCCGATGATGATTTGAGCTTCGTCGACCGCTTGGGAGTGGTTGGATTCATCGCGGTTGGCGGTGCGCAGAGCGAGGCGCAGACCCAGGGGCTCGAGCCAACGCCGGAACGTGAGGTAATGTTGTTCGGCGAGGATTTGGGTAGGTGCCATGAGCGCGGCCTGACAGCCGGAGTCGATGGCCAGCAGCATGGCGGCCATGGCAACAAAGGTTTTGCCCGACCCGACATCCCCCTGTAGCAAACGGTGCATCGGCCGCGGCGTGCGCAGGTCCACCACCATCTCCTTGATGGAACGTTTTTGAGCATCGGTTAGGTCGAACGGCAGGCTGGCATAGAACCGCTTCAGCAGCGTGGTGCGGGAGCCGAGCACGCGGCCTGGTTGCTCGGCATAGCGGGCGCGGCGCCACACTACGTTGAGTTGCAATGCGAAAAACTCTTCGCGCGCAAAGCGCCGCCGCGCGGCCTGCGCCTGCTCGAGAGTTTGCGGAAAATGCACCTCCAACAGTGCCTGATACCGCGGCGTGGCCGAATCGACGTCGCGGATGGACGTCGTGGTGGCCGGATCGGTTTGCTGCAGCAGCAGGTGAATGATTTCGCGCAGACGGCGCTGCGCTAAACCCGCTAGATTTTTGTAGATGGGCACGATGCGTTCGAGATGAATCGGCGCCGCGGCGTCGTCCTCGCGCAAAACTTCAAACTCCGGGTGGTCGATGACCAGTCGCCCGTTGCACTCCTTGACCTTGCCGTAGAGGATGACTTCGTGGCCGGTGGCTAACAATTTCTGGATGAACGGCATGTTGTACCAGCGGCAGGAAACCTTGCCGCTGCCGAAAACCCCGCCAGACCCGTCCATCACGATGGCCTCATAAAAACGCCGACCTTCGCCAAAACCCCGCGACGCTGCATCGATGACGGTGCCGCGCAAGCATACCGGCAGCGCCGTGGGTTGATTGGGAAAAGCATCGAAGCGCCGTCGGTCCTCGTAGCGCCGGGGCAAGTGCTCAAGCAAGGCGGTCGGGCTGCTCAGCCCGGCTGCAGCCAGCGCGGCGACGTCCTTGGGAGACAGGAGCGGGAGCGAGGCCAGGGCAGCATGAGCGGAGATCACGCGCCAAGAGTGCGGGCTGCCTCGGGCTTTTTCAAGCCGACAGCTGGCAAACCTCAGCCAAGCCCCGCCAAAATCACCAAAACTCACTTTTTTGTTCGGCCGAACATCTTTTTCCTTGCGTTGAGGTTATTTCGGCGGTAATCCTTTGCCACACCTCATACCACTCATGGCTGCCAAACAAACATCTGAAGAATCCGCCGCTGAAAAACACGCCGAAGCTCGCAAGCGCAACCTAGACCTTGCCATCGCCTCGATCCAAAAGGAATTTGGCGAAGCCGCCATCATGCGCATGGGCGACGGCCACCGCGTCGATGTGGACGTCATTCCCACCGGGAATTTGCTCATTGATCGCGCCTTGGGCGTTGGCGGTTTCCCGCGCGGCCGCATGGTCGAGGTTTTCGGCCCTGAGTCTTCTGGTAAGACCACTCTCACACTTACCGTCATCGCCCAGGCCCAGAAACGCGGCGGTGTCGCCGCCTTCATTGACGTCGAGCACGCGCTGGACCCCCAATACGCCAAAAAACTCGGCGTCAACATGGACGACCTGCTCGTCTCGCAACCCTCGTCCGGTGAAGAGGCCCTACAAATTTGTGAGGCTCTGGTGCGCTCCAATGCCATCGACGTCATCGTGCTGGATTCCGTCGCCGCGCTGGTTACCAAGCAGGAACTCGACGGCGAAATCGGCGATTCAACCGTCGGAGCCCAGGCCCGCCTGATGAGTGCCGCGATGCGCAAGCTCACCGCGCTCGTTTCCAAGGCCCGCACCGTGGTCATCTTCACCAACCAGATCCGCGAGAAAATCGGCGTTATGTTCGGCAATCCGGAAACCACTCCCGGCGGCCGTGCCCTCAAGTTCTTTTCCTCGCTACGCGTTGATATCCGGCGCATCGGCCAGATTAAGGCTTCCGATGGCACCGTCACCGGCAACCGCACCAAGGTGAAAATCGTCAAAAACAAGGTGGCGCCACCGTTCACCGAGGCCGAGTTCGACATCATGTACAACGAAGGGATTTCCTCGACCGGTTCGTTGCTCGATCTGGCGCTAGAGATGGAGATCGTGCAAAAGCGCGGTTCCTGGTTCAGCCACAACGGTACCCAACTCGCCCAAGGCCGTGATGCCGCAAAGGAACTCCTCAAAGGCGACCCCACCCTCTATGCCGAAATCGAAACCAAAGTTAAGGAACAGCTAGAAATAAAGAAAAAGAACTGATTGGCCGGGCCTTCTGGTGGGGCGCCTCAAAGCCGCCCCGGCGCGGAGTGCGGGGGCTTGCCCCCGCCCTGCCAAGCGAGCTTAGTGGCGAGTGTCCGTTGGCACGGTGGCGCAACTTGTGCGCCTTGCCCATGGCATGCGCGAGTAAAAGCTGCTAGGCGGTGGTCCTTGCGCTGAGCATGGGTTGGCCGGCTCAAGCCGGCGCTCCGTAAGAGGAGCTCCATGAGGAGAGGGGGGGAATTTTTCACCCTGCCCATGAGAGGTTCCAGAGCTAGCCGCGATGGCCCTTCCCTTGGGTCACTGGCGGGGAGATGCCACATCCCCCTAGTGGGCGCTCGGCAGCTGCCCCGGCTGCTGCCAGACATTTTTTTGTGTTGCAGCGGCAAAAAATCATCAATTTCAAAAAAAAACCTTGCCTAGCGGCGGCGGTCGTGTTGATCTCCCCGCCCGCCCATAACGGCGGAACAACTCCACATTTCCCCAAAACGGCCATGGCCTACGCAGTGATCAAAACCGGCGGTAAACAATACCGCGTCCAACAAGGCGAAACATTCGACGTCGAGAAGCTCGACGCCGAAGTCGATTCTGAAATCCTGTTCACCGAGGTCCTGCTAGTGGGCGAAGGTGACAGTGTGAAGATCGGCGCTCCCAGCGTGGCGGGTGCCTCGGTGACCGCCAAAGTCGTCAACCAATATCGCGGGCCCAAGGGCGTGGCGTTCAAGTTCAAGCGCCGCAAGGGCTTCCACAAGACCAAAGGTTTTCGGCGTCACCTGACCACCCTTGAGATCACCTCCATCGCCGGTTAATCCCATCCCCACCCCCTCCTACCATGGCCCATAAAAAAGGACAAGGCTCCGTCAAGAACGGTCGCGATTCCCGCAGCAAACGCCTCGGCGTCAAAAAATTTGGCGGTCAAGCCGTCATCGCTGGCAACATCATCATTCGTCAGCGCGGCACCAAGGTGCATCCGGGCATCGGCGTTGGCATCGGCCGCGACCACACGCTCTTTGCATTGGTGGATGGCAAGGTGCTTTTCGACCGCGAAGGCCGCCGCGTGAATATTGCAGTGCCCGCAGCCACTGTCACGGCTGCCGCAGCGAATTAACGCTCCCGCAGGTTTTTTTGCAGCCGCACGCCTCAGGGGTGTGCGGCTTTTTTTCCCTGTGGCCTTCGATTGCCACCCCCCATTGCGAGTTGGCGTTTCTGTGCTTTAGTCAGACCCATGAGGCTCACTCTGCTGCCCGTTCTCACCGCGATATCTAGCTGCACCATGCAAGCGCTGGAGCCGCCTGCCGCGCCGGCTTACGTCGATGAAGCGCCACTGCCCGAGGGTTGGCCCAAACCGGGGCCTTATGACCAGGTTAGCCTCAAATATTATCCAGCCTACCGCGCAGCGTTCACCGGCAACCGCTGGCAGAGTTTTGGTTTCTGGACACTTTTTTCCCATATCAAGCGTCACCAAATTCCGATGACGGCTCCGGTCGAGCTGACCATGGAAAGGTCCGGCGAGCAGCTCGAAATGTCGTCGATGGCCTTTCTTTATCGCAACGACAAAGTTGGCGTGGCGGGAGCTGACGGGAAACGGGTGGAGGTGCGTGATGTGCCCGCTGCCAAAGTGCTTAGCTATACCTGGCAGGGCCCGGATAACCAGGCTAATGTGGCCAGGGCCAAGACCGCAGTTGAGGCGGCGCTGGCCGCCGGCAAGCTCGGCAGCAAACCCTTCCGGTTGCTAGGGTACAACGGTCCCTCGACCCCGCGGGATAAACGCACTTGGGAACTCCAAGCCGTGCTGGACAAAACCAAGTAGTCGGCCTCTTTCCAAGATTGCCCTTGCCGGAATGGCCGGTGACGCTAAGTTCTGGTCTTCCCTACCTTTTTACATGTCCACACTTGCCAGTATTTTACACGTCGCTCTGTTGATTTTTGTCGTTGTGATGATTTTCAATGTCATCATCTTCATCCACGAACTCGGGCATTTCCTCGCCGGCAAGTGGCGCGGCCTGCAAATCGACCGCTTCCAAATCTGGTTCGGCAGGCCCATCTGGAGCAAAACCATCAACGGCGTACAGTACGGTCTGGGATGGATACCGGCCGGTGGGTTTGTTGCCTTGCCGCAAATGGCGCCGATGGAGGCGATTGAAGGTGGCGGCACGGCGGGCGCGGCGTTGCCGCCGGTCACGCCGCTGGATAAGATCATTGTGGCGCTTGCAGGGCCGTTGTTTTCGTTGTTGCTGGCGCTGCTGAGCGCGGTGGTGGTGTGGCAGGTAGGCAAGCCGAATGATTTTGTACCGACCCAAGTGATCGGGACGGTCATGGCAGACAGTCCGGCGCAAAAAGCCGGTTTGCTAGCTGGGGACAAAATCATTGAAGTCAATGGCAAGACCGTGCGGGGGTACGCCGGCACGCTTGAGAGTATTTCCGAGAACATCATTCTGAGTGAGGGCAACGAGATTGAATTTACCGTCGAGCGGCCCGGCCAAACCGCCCCGCTCAAACTCGTGTCTAAATTTGAAATTCCGGAAAAAAACCACTGGTTCCAACGCAGCGGCTTGCGCCGCGTCGGCATCCTGCCGCAGGGTGAGCGCATCGCTATCCTCAGCGTGAGCAAGGACAGCCCCGCCAGTCGCGCCGGACTCCAAGCCGGCGACACGCTCGTCGCCATGGACGGCGAAAAATTTCCCAACGCCAGCGTTGCGTACGATTACATCAAGCAGGCTGGGCTCAAGTCGATCGACCTCGCGATCGAGCGCGGCGCGGGCAATTTATCGCTCCGTGTCACGCCGCTGGTGCCGGTGTCGCCGGCGGGCAAGGGGCCGATGATTGGGGTGAGCTTAGACGACGTGCAATTCGTCGATGAAGCCATTGTGTACCCCAAGCCATTGCAGCAGGTTAGCGACAGTCTGACGATGATGTGGACGACGATTAGCCGCTTGGTGTCACGGGGATCTAACATTGGAATCGACCACTTGAGCGGCCCGATTGGCATTGCCAAACACCAGTATGCGATTCTGCAATCCGAGCACGCCTGGCAGCGCTTGCTGGCCTTCATGGTGCTCTTCAATGTGAATCTCGCTGTGCTCAACATGCTGCCCTTGCCGGTGCTCGATGGCGGCCACATCACGCTCGCCATTTTGGAAAAAATTGCGCGGCGGCCAGTCAAGGCGCGGGTGCTGGAAGTGGTGCAGACGGCGTTTGCGTTGTTGCTTATGGGCCTGATGCTCTACGTCTCCACCAAGGATGTGGGCGACGGCTTCGGCCGTGGCTCATCCCAAACCGAAAAGCTCGTGTTCCCGCAGTAGGCTTTGCACGCCGTAAAAAAAGCCCTTCCGGCACAGCGGAAGGGCTTGATTTGAATGGATGTAGAAACAGCTAATCGCCTAGATCGCCATGTCCTTGAGCTTCTTCAAGGGCCGGACTTTCACCGCAGTGGAGGCGGGTTTGGCCTTGAATGTGACTTCTTCCTTGGTGAAGGGATTGATGCCTTTGCGGGCCTTGACGGCCGCCTTACGCACGGTGCTGATTTTCAGCAGGCCGGGAAGCACGAATTCACCCACGGCGTTTTTCTTGACGTGTGCCTCGATCACTTCGGTCAGGCTATCCAGAACCGCTGCCACTTGCTTGCGGGCGAGCCCGGTGTCGGTGGCGATCTGCTCGAGGATTTGTGTCTTGGAAAGTTTGTCTTTGATCGGTTTAAGCTTGGTTGCCATGCCCGGAGGGTAATAAAGTTAGAATGAATGTCAAATATTTAATTATAAAACCCGCGCGTCAGGCCGATTTCAATCATCTCCAGGATGAGCCGGGCGGCACAGAGTGTGGCAGCTTCCGAGTTAAAAGGTGAGTGTCCTTGCGCGATAAGGTCGGCATTGATGAAGGCAGGCAGTCCGCCTCTAGAAATAGCTACCGGGTGTTTTCGAACAAATGCCTTGGCAAGCCAGACCGGATAGCTACTTTCGCCGTTGAGGAGCTTTTCCATGATTCTGCCGAAATTCACCCGTTCTCTGGACGATTCATTCAATGCTCGCGTCTGCGGCCACAGACGGGTGGCCTTCGATATGCTGGCCACGGCGCTGATATGACCCACTCCGCCCTGCAGATCGCTGGATTCCTGAGCACCGTCGGTGTTTTGTCGTACCTCTTCGCCATGGTTGAGATCCAGATCGAGGGCTCAGGCGGCTGGGCGAGCAATCTGCCGACTTGGCGGATCGAGAAGCACTGGCTGCTGGACATGTTCTTCGGCGGCCGACCGCTAACCGGCTATCACGCCTGGGTCCTGCCCTTCATCCTCCTGATC
>WBXE01000031.1 GCA_008932955.1 Verrucomicrobiota bacterium | reverse complement strand
TAAGCGCATGCCTGAGAGAAGACAGTTTATCTGTCCCTCTGTCGCGTGTCCCTCGATGGAGCGCCGGCTTGAGCCGGCCAAAAGAAGACAGTTTATCTGTCCCCCTGTCGCGATGGAGCGCCGGCTTGAGCCGGCCAGCCCATGATAAGCGCATGCCTGAGAGAAGACAGTTTATCTGTCCCTCTGTCGCGTCAAGCGTCCCATCAACGCCGAAACCGCCCTAACCTTGGGCACCTTCTTTGGTATGAGCGGGCAATTTTGGCTCAATCTGCAAAGCCAGCACGAGCTGCGCCGCGTCGAGTTGGAGCAGGCCCCGCGCATCCGGGCCCGCGTCCAGCCCTTGGCTCTCTGAGGCACGGAAAACAAGCGTCCTCGCCTGTTATGCCTATGCCGGCTCCTCCACCACGATGCGCGGAAATACCGGCTTGGGCTTGCCGATCGCGTGGCCGTCGGGCAGTAGGCCCCAGTGCAGGTCGGCGAGTTTAAGGCCCGTTAGGGATGGCAAATTCAGCTGGGCGGCGAGCTTGGCGGCAGCGTCCGGCAAGATCGGCGAGAGCAGCACGGCGGCGTGAGCGACGCTTTCGGCGAGGTGATAGAGCACCGTGGCAAGGCGCTCATGGTTAGCCGGCTCCTTGTTGAGCTCCCAAGGTTTCATCCGCTCGGCATAGCCATTGCAATGGACGACGTGGCGGCTGATGGCTTCGAGGCCGCGCGAGACATCGCATTCGTCCATTGCGGCCTGATAGGCAGCGGTGGATTCAGTTAGAGAAACTTGCAGCGCGGTTTCGTCGGGGGTGAGCGCGGCGCCGTGATGCAGGATCCCGGCGGTGAAGCGCTGGCTCATGTTGAGGGCGCGGTTGCAGAGGTTGCCAGTTTCGTTGGCCAGCTCGGTGTTGAAGAGCATGATGAGGCGGTCCTGATCAAAGTCGGAATCCTTGCCGGTGACGATGTCGCGCACCAAGTAGTAGCGCAAGGCATCGACGCCGAAGGAGTCGGCTAGTTCGTTAGGATCGACGATATTGCCGGTGGACTTGGAGAGTTTGTCGCCGCCCTTGCTATTCCAGAAGCCGTGGACGAGAAGGCGTGGGATTTGGGCATCGGGGAAACCCATGGCATGGAGCATGCACAGCCAGTAAATGCCGTGGGCGGGCACCAAGATATCCTTGCCGATCAGATGAGTGCTGCGACTGCCGCCAACATTCCAGAGTTTTTCAAAATCGGGCAGGCCGGCATCCGGTGCAGCATGATAGCCGGCGAACGAGATATAGTTGATGAGTGCATCGAACCAGACGTAGGTGACGAAGGAGGCGTCGAAGGGCAATTCGATGCCCCAGCGCAAGCGTTCCTTGGGGCGGGAGATGCACAGGTCGGTGTCGCCTGAGCGCTCCAGCGCATTGAGCAACTCGGTCCTGCGGAAAGCCGGGGTGATCATATCCGGGTGGCTCTCAATGAAGGATTTGAGCCAAGCGGTGTGCTCGCTGAGCTTGAAATACCAGTTCTCTTCCTCGACAATGTTCACCTCGCCCCACTGCGGCCCGAAGTTGCCGTGTTCATCGCGGTCGCGGTCCTGAAGGAATTGCTCCTGGCGCACCGAGTAGGGGGCGGAGTGGGATTTTTTGTAGAGCTGGCCGCGTTGTTGGAGATCGCTGAGGATCCCCTGCACGCAGGCCTTGTGGCGCGGATCGGTGGTCTCCGCCCAACCATCGTAATCCACCCCGAGCTTCTCCCACAGGTTGCGAAACTGCTTGGTGGTGCGTTTGACAAAGGTGGCCGGGTTCACCCCTTCGCGTTCGGCAGATTGTTGGACTTTCTGGCCGTGCTGATCGACGCCGGTTAGGAAATACGCCTCCTCGCCGCGCAAGCGGCGGTAGCGGATGATCACATCGGCGAGCACCTTCTCATAGGCATGGCCGATGTGCGGCGCGCCGTTGGTGTAGTCGATGGCGGTGGTTAGATAGAACATGGAATGAAAGACAGAAGACTCGGAGACAGAAGACAAGAATGGGCTGGGCAATTTCTGATCTTCTGTCTTCTGTCTGGGAGCGCAGCGATCTTGTGTCTTCTCAGCGTTTCTTATACAACTGCTCGACCTTGGCGTCCTCGACGTGGGAGGCCAGCCACGAATCAAACACCAGCATTTCGTTTTGGGTGGCGGCGGAGGCCACGGCGGAATCAACGCTGGCGGCGTTGCCCGGATCCTTGACCACCTCGCGCTTGACGATGTGAAGGACAAAGGCGCGATCGGATTCGATGATCACGTCGGCCATGCCGCCGGGATCGACGTTGGAGGCCGCTTTGAAGAGGTTTTGCGGTTCGGTGGCGCCGTCGACTTTGTAGGTGCTGGTGAGGTTGGTGACGGCCTTGATGCCGGTCAACTCGGCATCCTTGGCGGCCTCAGCGAAGGCTTTGCCGTCGGCGAGGGCGGTCTTGATTTTGGTGGAGGCGGCCTCAGCGGCGGCCTTGAGGTCGGCGGCGGCCTTTTCAGCGATGTATCTGGCACGCGCTTCGGCACGCGCTTCGCCGAAGGTTTTTTCGCGGGCCTTTTCCTCACCGTCGAGGCGGGCGATGAGCCACTGGTTTTCGCCTACGGCGATGGGCTGGTGGAATTTCGAGATGGGGTCTGAGGTCTCGCGGATATGGAACAACTCATCGACGGCCTTACCGCCGCGCGACGAGGCCCGCACGTTGATCGCCAGATCGCTGGGCGCATCGGCCAGCGTGAAGAAATCCGTGGTCTTGATTTCCCAGCCGTGCTTTTTGACCAGTTCTTCGAAACCCGCGCCCTTGTCATCTTCGAGCTGGTCGGTGAAATCCGCCACCTTGGTGTCGGTTTCAATCTGCTTCTTGCGGCGTTGCTCAGCCACCGCCGCCACTTTGAGCGCCTTGGCCTCATCCTTTTTCTTTTTGGCAGCGGCCTTGGCTTCGTCCGTTGCGGTGGCTTCGGCGATGGTCTCGGCGGCATCCGCGTCGGCGGCCGCGGCGTCGGCTACGGCCTCCGGGGTCACCAGCACGTAGGAAAATTTCCGCCTTGCGGTCGTCTGGAAGCCGTCCTTGACAGGCTCCCAATAACCTTTGATATCCTCCTCGGTGGGCTGAATCTTCTCCTCAAACGAGCCGAGGGCGAGGCAGGCGAGGTCGGCAGTGATTTGCTGTTTGGATAGCGCCAAGGTCTTGGCGGCGGCATCCCGGTCGCTGCCTAAGCCGGCACTGAGCAGCACTTTGAGCTTTTTCTCGGCCAATATGTCGGTGGCAAAATCCAGCAAGTCATTCTCGGTCAGACCGAGCCGACCCATGCTCTTGTCAATGAATGCCCGATATTTTTTTTCATCGAAGGTCTTGTCGGTGCCGGCGAAGGCTTTCAACGAGCGGACGAAGGCGGACACCTCCTCGGCACCCGGATAGATGCCGAACTGCTCCTTGGCCTCGTGCAACATCAGGCGGCCAACGAAAAACTTCTCGGGCAGGTCATTTTCGGAGGTGGCGCCCTTAGAGAGCTCCATCACAAACATATAGGGTGCGTAATCGCCGGCCCCGGCAATCATCTGAGCCAGACTCACCGGGCCGCTGCCGAGCCGGCTGAATTCCTTGTCGCTGTAGGATCTGCCGGCCACCCGCAGGATGGCCGTGCCGCCACCAGCGGAGTTTTTGCGGCCTCTGGAAAAATCGCCGAACACGAATGCCGCGGCCACCAGCACCAGCCCGAAGACCAGCAGTCCCTTGTATCTGTGAATTTTTTCGATCATGCGATGGGAGCCCGTTGATATTACAGGCGCGCTGAGTTAATGCGGGCACGGGCCCGGCGGCAATCGTAATCTTCCCGGCAGGCGAGATTCATCAAGGCCGCAGCCCCGGACTGCGGCAACTGGCTGCCACCCGGCCCAGCCAGCTTGCTGGCGAGTGCGCATCCCCAGCGCCACCACATCCACAGCTCCGCGCCACGGCGGGCAAGCCCGCCCAACCACCAGGCGGGGGCCAGCCGCCGCACTCCTTGCACTCGCCGGCATCCAGCTCACCTGCCGCCGGTGAAATTTCCTCTGGCGCAATCGGCGAAGCATGCTTTAGTCGCCGCCTGACATGACACGTAACAGCATTGAATCGGCGGTTAAAGTTTTTCTGGTGGGCCTCATCGTGGTTTTCGGGTGGGCATTCCTCGCACTCATGCGCGAAATCGGCTGGCTCTAGCCGCTGCGGGCGTTGAGCGAAGGTTTATTAGGGATGGTTCTTGACGAATTTTACCACTGAAGTACTCATTGCCACTGAAACCACTGAAATATTTCTTAATTTATTCTCAGTGATTTCAGTGGTTTCTTCGCCACGAATTACCGCAGTGCGGGCTTTTCCTGAGCCGATTCGCCTTGGCTTCACGCGCAATGGCAGCCGCCACCTTCCCCGCTACGTCCAATCCACCGCCACTTCCACGATCCGCCCGCTGCGATCGTCATACTTGAGCAACCCGTGTTGCAGCGCGTACTCGTGCACGCACTTGGTGACTTTTACGTCAAAGGCGCAGTATTCGGCAATTTTCCGCAACGGGGCAAAATCCCCGCTCTTCTTGTGTTGCTGCCACCAACGCAGGGCGTCGAGGCCATCGGCCGTCTTGCCGGTCCCCAGCGTTGCGGAGGCCACGGAATCGAGTTTGAGGCGAAACCCGACCTTATTTTCCAGGTCGACCATCATGTCGAGGTTGAGTGTTTGCTCGGCGATGGTATGAAAGATATACGGCTGGAGAACGGGATAGTCGAATTGCAGGTGATTCCACCCCACCACCAAGTCCGCTCGCACCAGCTCCTCGCCGAGTCGCTCCATTTCGTTTTCCGGATAAATCTCGTAGCTGCCGCGGGCCGTGCTGTACGACACACCCACCGAAACGCCCATCTTAGATTTATTAGAAAAGCCCCCTACGTCACCAAAACTGCGTTGGGTTTCCAGATCGAAATAGACAATATTTTTGACGGCCACGCCGCAGCTTAGCGGCGGGTGCCGGCAGTCTACAAGCCTGTGTTTCAACATCGCCTTGGAAGCCGTGCCGATGCCGATACCCCTTTCCGGAAAAAAGGTTTCTAGCAAAGGTCCCGAGATCCGCTGGCGGCAGTTTTCGATCTGGCAAATGGCCCGCGGCGTGGCAAGTCGAGGCTCGGCTATGGTATCATTTCCTTACTGGCAGGCCTCGCAGGTACCGCCATTCAGCATGGCATCGATGGAGCAGACGTTTTTCTCGGTTTCGGTGAAGGTCTTAGCGCTGGCAGCGGCGACGGTTTGAGTGGCCATAACGCCACGTTGTTCCTTTTTGACGTCGATGGTGGATTTCTCGATGTTTGATGCTTGGAGAGTACGGAGGTAGTAAGTGGTCTTGAGGCCTTTGTCCCAAGCTCGGCGATACATGTGGGACAGAGTTTTCATCTCTGGGGTGGCGAGGAATAGGTTCACCGACTGGGATTGGTCGATCCATTTCTGTCGGCGGGCGGCCGCATCGATGATGTATTCAAAGTCGATGCCGAAGACGGTTTTATGCTTGTGCTTGAGAGCTTGGGGAATGGCGTCGATGGCGTCGAGTTCACCATCGAAGTACTTGAGCTGATCGAGCATTTCCTGATTCCAGAGGCTGGCTTGTTTAAGGTCCTTGACGAGCTCGGCGTTGAGAACAATGAAGTCACCGCTGAGGTTGGATTTGACGTAGAGGTTTTTGTAGTTCGGCTCGATGCAGGGGGTGGTGCCCATGATGTTCGAGATGGTGGCCGTGGGGGCAATGGCGAGGACATTGGAGTTGCGCATGCCGTGCTTGGCGATTTTCTCGCGCACGACGGACCAGTCCATTTTGCCGCCGCGGGGAACGTCGATCAGGCGGCCGCGCTCGGTCGCGAGTAAATCCACGGTGTCTTGTGGAAGCAGGCCGCGGTCCCACTTGGATCCCTTGTAGCTGGAGTAGGTGCCCACTTCGGCGGCGAGGTCGCTGGAGGCGTTGTAGGCGTAGTAGGCGATGGCTTCCATGAACTCGTCATTGAACTCGACGGCAGCATCGGAGGCGAAGGCGAGGTTGCGCTTATAGAGGGCGTTCTGGAGGCCCATGACGCCGAGACCGATCGGGCGGTGGCGCTTATTGGAGGTTTGGGCGGCTTCGGTGGGGTAGAAATTAATATCGATGACGTTATCGAGGGCGCGAATGGCGACGGTGATGGTCTCTTGCAACATCTTGTGATCGAGGACGCCATCACTGGTGATGTGGGTGTCGAGGACAATTGAGCCGAGGTTGCAGACGGCGGTTTCGTCGGCGGAGGTGTTGAGTGTGATCTCGGTGCAAAGATTGCTGGAGTGGATGACGCCGCAGTGGTCTTGCGGGGAGCGGACGTTGCATGGGTCCTTGAATGTGATCCAAGGGTGGCCGGTTTCGAAGACCATTTTGAGCATTGACTTCCAGAGTTCGAGGGCGGGGATCTGGCGGGACCAGATTTTGCCAGCAGCGGCCATTTGCTCATACGCGCAGTAGCGCTGCTCGAAGGCGGCGCCGTAGAGTTCGTGGAGATCTGGAACTTCATTGGCGCGGAAGAGGGTCCAAGTGCCGCGCTCTTCCATGCGCTTCATGAACAAATCGGGAACCCAGTTGGCGGTGTTCATGTCGTGGCAGCGGCGGCGCTCGTCACCCGTATTTTTTCGCAGGTCGAGGAAATCCTCGATGTCATTGTGCCAGGTCTCGAGGTAGGCGCAGCCTGAGCCGCGACGTTTCCCGCCTTGGTTGACGGCAACGAGTTGATCGTTGTGAAGCTTGAGGAACGGGATTATGCCTTGGGATTCGCCATTGGTGCCCTGGATGTAGCCGCCAGTGCCGCGGACGGCGGTCCAGGAGCCGCCCAGGCCGCCGGCCCATTTACTAAGGAAGGCGTTTTCGGCGATACCGCGATACATGATCGATTCAATGGAGTCGTCCACCTTGTAGAGGTAGCAACTCGAGAGCTGGCTATGAAGGGTACCTGAATTGAAGAGGGTCGGCGTGGATGAGCAGAAGCGGCGGCCTTTGTAGAGGCTATAAAGGCGGATGGCCCAGTCCTCGCGCTGAGTGGCCTCTTTCTTGAAGAGGCCCATGGCGACGCGCATCCAGAAGAATTGCGGAGTCTCGATGCGGCGGTGCTTGTTGCCGGTTTTATCGACGATGAGATAGCGGTCGTAGAGAGTCTGGATGCCGAGGTAGTCAAAGTCGAGGTCGGCAGTGGGATCAAAAACGTCGGCGAGTTGGTCGAGGTTGTAGGCATCAATAAGCTCGGGGCTGAGACGCTTGATGGCGACACCGTGCTTGATGTAGGACTTGAAGGCCGCTTTGTGAGCTTGTTTGAGTTTGTCAACGCCGTCGCGGAGAATCGACCAGTCGAGGACTTCCTCGTAGATGTAGGAGAGGAGGATGCGCGCGGCGAATTTCGCAAAGTCGGCGTCTTTCTCGATGAGCGTCTTGGCGTTGAGGATGATGGTGCCCTTGAGGTCCTTGTCGGAGATTTCGGTGCCGACGGCGCGCCGGAGTTCGCGTTCGATCTCAATCTCCGAGAGGTTGAGATCGAGTCCGATGGATGCGTAGGAGATGCGTTTACGCAGGTCGGCACCGTCCCATAACGTCGAACTGCCTTCGTCGGAGGTGACTGTGACCATCAACTCTTGGTTAGGATCCTCCGCGTTTTCTACTTCCTCGAGGCGCAGGCGGGAGCGCTCGTCACGATAGCGGACGTAGTGGGTTGCGGCCTTGAAATAGCCTTGGCGCATGAGCTCTTCCTGCACCATGTCTTGAACGTCCTCGATGTGGACGAAGGAGGAATCGCCGCCGCAGATCCGCTCGGTGACGCCCTTGGCGATGTCGATCGAAGGCTCTGGATTTTCCTTGATCGTGAGAAAGGCTTTGCGGACGGCGATTTCAATTTTGGTCTCAGACCAAGGAACGACATTGCCATTGCGGCGAATCAGGCGGACCGGGAGAGAGTGCGCGCCGAAGTGAAGGTCGAGGGCGCCGATTTTCCCCATGGAGCGGCGGAAGGCGAGGGATTTGGCGACGTCATAGGCTTCGTTTTCGAGGAGGGCCTTTTCGATGAGAAGGTAGAGGTCGGCCTCGGAGAGGCGCAGGCGCCCGCCGGACTCGAGCGTGCGCAGGAGAGCGGCGGCGACTGCGTGAGCGACGTCGGAGACGAACTTGCGATTGTCCTCGCAGAAGATGGCGGCTTCTTCCTGGCTGCGGGAAATGAGCAGATCTGTTAAAGAGTTGCCGATGGTGTCGGCGACTTCCTCGAGGGAGAAGTGGGAGTCGGTGGTGCCTCGGGTGACGATGATATCGGGATGGGTCGCGCGCTTTTCCTTGGGCAGGACATCACGCCAGGCGTAGCCGCGATCAGTGATGGACATGGAGAAACGGTCACTAATGACTTGCTTGAGAAGAAAGTCTTCATCGGGATTTACGGCGCGGTACATGGTATTTACTGAAACGGGGGGAAAGGATTTTTGAGCGAGTTTTTGCAAGGCGGCGGCGATCAAGTGGCAATTTCTCACAGCTCGTCATCGTCGACGCTGCTGAGTGCGGATGCTTTTTGATACTCAGTGACACGCCCCTCGAAGAAGTTGGTTTCCTTTTTGATATCAATCATTTCGGAGAGCCAAGGGAAAGGGTTAGAAACAAATTCGTTGAGCGGGTCGAGGCCGCAGGAGGTGAGGCGGCGGTCAGCGATGTAGTCGATGTAGGTTTCAAAATCGACGGAGTTGAGGCCAAGTCCAGCGACCGGGAGGCAGTCGCGAATGAAGGCTTTTTCGAGGCTAATGCCTTCGGCCATGGTGGCGCGGAGATCTTCGCGGAACTCCTCGGTCCAAATGTCCGGATTTTCGTCGATGAGATCCATGAGCAGGTTGCGGAGAAGTTCGATGTGGTTGGATTCATCGCGCAGGGTGTAGCGAAACATGGTGCCAATGCCGGGGAATTTGTTTTGGCGGTAAAGGCTCAGAATCATCGCAAAGAGGCCGTAGAACTGGGTGCCTTCCATGCATTGACCGAAGAGAAAGATATTTTTGGCCAGAGCTTGTTTGTTAGCGGTGAGGGTCAGATCGACATCACGGCGCAAGGCGCGGCTATTGGAGACGACGTAGTTGCTTTTTGCTAGGATCGAAGGAATGTCTTCGAACATCGCTTCGCACTCGTGGGGGTTGATGCCGAGGGAAGAAATCATATAAACGAGCGAATCGGCGTGGATATTTTCCTCGTGGGCATGACGACCGAGGACGAGCTTAAGCTCGGGAGCGGTGACTAATTCACGGACGACATGAAGGATATTGTCACCGACGACACCTTCAGCGGCGGAGAAATAACCGATGCCCATTTTGATGATCCAGCGCTCGACGTCGGATATTTCATCGGAGCGCCATTGTTCGACATCTTTTTGCATGGCGATGTCCTCTGGCTCCCAGTGGTTGTTCTTCATGGTCTTGTAGAGGTCATACGCCCACTGGTATTTGAGTGGCAGGATGTTGAAGAACATGGTTTCGTTGCCATTGATGACGCGCTTACTCGCGTAGGCGTGTTCGGCTTTTTCCCGATTGAGAACGAAAGAATGGTTTCCGATGGCGACGGTGGTAGTTGCTGGAGCGGCAGTGGGCATGGCGGTGAGGGCTTGGGTACTAGGGCTTGGGGGGGAATCCGTAAAATTCAAGCAACCACTACATTTAGTGGTTGCCGGACTCATGATGCCACTAGGGCTAGTTTTGGCCAAGAAAAAAATGTCTAATACTCTGCAACTCGCATGGCTCTAGGCGAACAATTTTGTGACGGGGCGGAGGGCTTGAAATTTCAATGGCCGGAGGCTGTTAGTCAGACTGAAATCGGTTTCAGAAACCTTGAGGGCGACGCCTTGGCGGACTCGCCACAACGATTTTTTTAGGTCTTTATTGCCACTTTGCTAAGACCTAGCAGGCACCTACGCTAGTGGAGTCGTTTTGTCATAATTTGCCCACTGACCCCATTGCCTGACCCCATATCCCCCATTTCGCCTAGTGGAAGATGCTTGTCGCCATTTGCACTCTGACCAATTGCAGCTATGATCCGCCCGCAAGGCTTTCGCCACCCCTGCCCTCCCCCATCTACATCCTAAGCACCCTACCCCATGTCCAATTTGTTTTCTCCCATCGCCGTCGGCGCCCTCACTCTGCCTAACCGTATTCTCATGGCTCCGCTCACCCGTTGTCGGGCGGATGCCGAGCACGTACCCGGCCCGCTGATTGCCGAACATTATGCGCAGCGCGCCAGCGCCGGCTTGATCATCGCTGAGGCCACCATGGCGATGGCGGGCCACTCCGCATTCTGGATGGAACCCGGCATCTATTCCGCAGCCCAGGTGGCCGGATGGAAACTCACTACCACGGCCGTACACGCCGCTGGGGGCCGGATTTTCCTCCAACTCTGGCACGGCGGACGCGCCTGCCATCCCTTGCTCAACGACGGCATTCAGCCGGTGGCTCCGAGCCCGCTGGCGATCGTCGGCGACGAGGTCCACACGCCGCAAGGCAAGCAACCCTACGTCACGCCGAGAGAACTCCGCGACGACGAAATCCCAGCTATCATCGCAGGTTTCAGACAGGCCGCCGAAAACGCCAAGGCCGCGGGCTTCGATGGCGTGGAAGTCCACGGCGCCAACGGCTACCTGCTGGATCAATTCCTCCGCGATGGCTCTAACCAGCGCTCCGGCCCCTACGGCGGCCCGGTGGAAAACCGCGCCCGGCTCATGCTCGATGTCATCGAGGCCGTCTCCGCCGTGTGGGGCAGCAACCGCGTGGGCCTGCGCATTTCCCCACTCAACAGCTTTAACAGCATGCTCGATAGCGACCCGGTGGGCCTCTCGACATGGCTAGCGAAACGCTTGAACGCTTGCCAACTCGCGTATCTCCACGTGATGCGCGGCGATTTCTTCCAACAGCAAACCGGCGACGTGCTCAGTCCCATCCGTCAACACTATCAGGGCATCATCGTCGGCAACATGGGCTATCAGGCGGACGAGGCCAACGCCGCCATTGCAGCTGGCCTGATCGATGCCGTCGCCTTCGGCACCGGCTTCCTCGCCAACCCCGACCTGCCAGCACGGATCGAGGCCGGCGCAGCGCTCACCTCCCCGGATCCCACCACCTTCTACTCACCCGGCCCGGAAGGTTACACCGACTACCCGTTCATGGCTTGAATCCTCCAGAATCACTCCCGCACCTAACCGGCTCAGCGGTTCACGTAACACGCCGTGCGTCGAGGGTCATTTGCTAGCTATGGCGAGTCAGAGAAAAGTATTTACAGTGTTCGGCAGCCATGCCAGAGTCCGCGGCCATGCATTCCTTTAAGTCAATAGCCGCCGCTTGGCTTTCGGTAGCGATTCTAACCGTCATCGGGCTGGTGCCGCACGCCTCAGCATGCTGCTCGTGCGGCTGCCTGCTCAGCCCGGAATGGGCGATTCAGGGGTTCTCCAGCGAGCCGGGCTTCAAAACGAATCTGGTCTATACTTATCTGGATCAACACCAACTGCGCAGCGGCACGCGCAAACTTTCCGCCAGCGAGGTGCCCGACGGCCAGGAACTTGAGGCTTACACCCGCAACCACTACCTCACCCTCGATCTAGCTTACGTCATCAATCCAGACTGGAGCGCAGTGCTGCAGGTTCCTTTCATCGTTCGCGACCATGCCACATATGGCGAGGATCACGCCAGCTACGACAGCTCCAGCACCTCCAGCATCGGTGACATGAATCTGGTTGCGAGTTATCAGGGGTTTGGCGCCAGCCACAAGCTGGGTGTGAAGTTCGGCCTGAGCCTGCCGACCGGCGCTTTCACCGACACCTTCCGCAGCGGCGCCCCGCTGGACCGCGGCTTGCAAGCGGGAGTCGGCACCACCGGCGTGATCGCCGGCGTTTATTACCATGACCTTCTCACCAAGGACTGGGGATACTTCGGTGAGGCGACCACACAAGCCGCCCTCAACTACCGCTCTGACTACCAGCCCGGCAGCGCCGAAAAACTCAGCATCGGCCTGCGCTTCACCGGCATCGAGCGCATCACCCCACAGCTCCAGGTCAACGCCAAAATCTCGGCCCGCGACCTAGGTGGCCAATCAGACCATTTCAATTCGGGCGGCACCCTGGTCTATCTGAGTCCCGGCGTCACCGTCGATCTGACGAAAACCTTGTCATCCTATGCCTTCGTGCAGCTGCCCCTGTATCAGAACGTCAACGGCTATCAGCTTGCGCCGACCTGGATTCTATCCGTCGGCATCCATTCCGCGTTCTGACCGAGGGATGGCATGTGACGCGACCGAATGCCAGCTTTCCCCTGTGTTCATGCTAAGAAACCAAGGAGGATGGACATTGGGCATGGCGCTAAAGGATTGAATCATGGAAGCACAGGCACCGGAACAAACGTAAAGACGCCGAAGATCTCAAAATCAGCTGGGTTCAGAGTGAAGACCTCGGTGATATGCGCGCCATGCCAGGTGGCCGCTATGAGGGTATCTAACAGGCGCTTGCGGCCCAGCCGGTGGCGATGCTGCCAGTCGAGCCAAATGGTGGCAACACTGGCAGACTGCGGCAGCAAAGCAACTTCCGTGGCCTGAGCCCAAAAGCTGGCGATGGCGGTGGCATCGGCCATGGTCAGCGGCGTGGCAAAGCGGCGTGGGTCGGTGACCACATGAATGAACTCCGCCAGAATCCCCACCGTCAGGCCAAAGGCGCGCCCGCAGTGAACAGCATCCGCCGCCAGTCGGCGACAGGTCAGGTGATCCCGGTGTTCCGGGATGGCCCAGGCGACGAGAAAGCTGGTGTCGAGGCCGATCATCTCAAGAGTCGCGGTCTAAGAAGCCTTCGAGCATTTCCGCGCGGTTGTTCCAGGGTTGCAAGATGGCACCGACGGACACCGGCGGTGGCGGCGAGCCAAGGCTGGGCCTGCCAGCATCCAGGGCGACGGCTCGCTCAAGACAAAGGATGGCCTCTTGGTTGAGCGAACGTTTGTGACGCAGCGCCTGAGCTTTAAGTACCCGGTGCAAGTGCGGCGAAACATTCTTGAGGGTAAGGGTGCTGGTGGTTCGGGCGACGCTTTTCATGATGTGGTTGGAACACTGGCAAGATAATGGATGCGTTATGGATGCACAACGGATATTTTCTTAGGTTTCTTTGAGGACTCCGGGATCGTCCCGCACCGGCGCCTTCACTGCGGCGCACGATTGTCCGAATTGGCCCGGTCGCCACGCGGCGGTCGGTCATCCGGATTGCCACCACCGCCGCTGCGGCGAGCGCCTTGGCTATCGCCTTTCCCTTGCGGGCGGTCACCGGGCGGGCGGCGTTTCGGATAGACGTCAACCCCTTGCACGGCGCGCTCGGTGAGGGTGCCATTGGGGGTCAGTTCGCGGCCTTGGAACGCGGGATGGTCTGCGCCATAGCGGAATGCCCGGAACGCGGAGTTGGTCATCGGCAGCACATCGCCTAACACATTTGGCGCGCCCTCCCGGGTGACGGGGTTGATGTATTCCCAGACCAATTCCCCGCCACCAGTGACTTCGAAAAAATGCCCATCGGTATTGGAGCAGATGAAGGTGTTGCCCTTGGGCAGGCGCTGGCCGTTGGAGCCGATGTGACTGAAAAAGTTATGACTGTTGACGGCGCGATAAAAAAGTCCCTCGCAGGACTGGCGGCCCTGGCGATGCCGGCCGTTGCGTCACTGGCGACGAACGTGCCGTCATGGTCGACCAGATGCGGTATTGCCAGAAACCGTCGAAAACCAACCTTGTTTACGAAAATAATCCTGCACTGTTTTCCGATCAGATAGCGTTAAATCGACGCTATGGGGCGTCCCGCCAGCATTTGCCAATGCAACGCGGAAATTCTGTGGAATAATTTTGATTTGACACGGATTCCGTGTTACACTGGGTTCGTGCCATGAAAAACGTGACCATCACCCTGCCCGACGAAGTGGCTCTCCATGCCCGGATTTGGGCCGCGGAGGCGGATACCAGCCTCTCCGGCTTCCTGTCCAGGATGCTGTCCGAGCGCATGGAACGGGAATCCGGCTACCAGCTGGCGCAGGAAAATTTCCTTTCCCGTCAAGCGGTTTCCCTGCAACAAGAACGTCAACCTTACCCCAAGCGCGCCGATCTTCATGACCGCACCAATCTTCGTTGACACCAACGTTCTGGTCTATGCCCGCGATGCCGGGGAACCCGCCAAACAGCCTCGCGCCATGGAGGTTCTCCGGCTTCTCTGGGCGTCCCGAGCCGGCCGCGTGAGCACCCAGGTCCTGCAGGAGTACTACGTCACTGTCACCCGCAAGCTGCGACCCGGTCTGCCCAATGCGGATGCCCGCGCTGATGTGGACGCCCTGTTCGCCTGGCAACCCACATCACCCACTCTTTCCACCTTCCAGCAGGCGTGGGAAATCCAAGACCGCTTCCAACTCTCCGGGTGGGACAGCCTCGTGGTTGCCTCCGCCATGGAATCAGGTTCTCGCCTGCTGCTCACTGAGGACCTCCAACATGGCCTCATCATCGGCAAGCTCCGCGTCGCCAATCCATTCCACGTCGATTTCCAATTGAATGAACTGGTGGCCAAGACTCGTGGAAAACCAAGGAGTTGACCCGCCGCGAACTTCGCCAGAGCGACGAGCGAAATGAAGGTGTGGCGCACTAGCGGAATTGAATCTGATCGCCGCTCGCTTCCAGACGGATACGTTGTTCCGCTATGATTTTACCACCCAGCAGCGCCTCCGCGATCAGCGTCCCCAGCATCCGGTCCACCACCCGTTCCAGATTCCTCGCACCGTATTCTTCGCTGAATCCCTCCGCCAGAATTAGCTCCTTGACGCTTTCATCCAGCTCTACTGTCACACCGCCTCTCTGTGAGGCGCTTATTGAAATCAATCATCAGTTTCCCAAAAATCTCCCGTGCCGTCGCCATCTCCAACGGCTTGAAATGCACCACCTTCGTCAGCCGGTTCACCAACTCTGGACGCAGGTGCTTGCCAATCGCCTCCCGCACAGGGGTACAGGCATCTTGCCTGTGTTCTTCCTTGCCCACTGCAAAGCCAATGAACGGCTTCGGCGCAGCCCCTCTCGTTCCTAGATTACTCGTCAAAATAATCACCGACTCCCGGAAGTCGCACTTTCTTCCCTGCGCATCCGTCAGCGTGCCTTCATCGAAAATCTGCAGAAACAAATCCAGCACCCGCGGATGGGCTTTTTCGATCTCATCGAAAAGCACCACACTGTAGGGATGCGTGCGGATCGCGTGGCTGAGCTGGCCACCTTCGTCGTGGCCGACGTAGCCAGGCGGCGCGCCGAGTAACTTGGCGCGGATGACGCATGGTAGGGAGCGACGACGTTACTGTCGTCGTGCGGAAGGACCGACCATGAGCCGAGCCATTCATGGTCTCTTCCAATCCACAACACCTCACGTCGAAAGAATGAATACGAACGCCGAACATTGCCTCCGGCTATGCCAGTTAGGGCTTCGCCGGATTTCTCCAGGCTCGCTAGCCCTCGCTCCGCGTTCAACATCGAACGCCCAACATCGAACAGCAGAGGCGAAAATAACAGCCGCAACGGCCCATCTTTCTCTCCTGATTCTCTTCGGTTCGACGTTGGATGTTCGGCGTTGGCTGTTCGATATTCGCATTTCCCGCGGGCCAGCGCGCCGCCCTTCCGCTACCACCACAATCCTCACGCTGCGTTCCCTTTGTTGCCTTCTGTGGAAAACCGGATTTGAACAGAAGGTAACGAAGGTAACGAAGAATCCGTAGTGGCTCCTTAGCCTCAGGTGCTTGCTATATCCCTAATGCTTGAGGCAGCCCTCACGCCCGGTGCCAACCTCCATCATTCAT
>WBXE01000030.1 GCA_008932955.1 Verrucomicrobiota bacterium | reverse complement strand
GTTCGATGTTCGATGTTCGATGTTCGATGTTCGATGTTCGATGTTCGATGTTCGATGTTCGATGTTCGATGTTCGATGTTCGATGTTCGATGTTCGATGTTCGATGTTCGCGTTTCCCAAGAGGAGCCATGCGCGGTCCAAGGGCTCTGCTCTTGTCTTGGAGCGCAGCGGTCTTCTGTCTTGGAGCGCAGCGGTCTTCTGTCTTGCCGTCTTGTGTCTTCTCATGCGCTGGCCAGTTCGCTAAGCAGGGCTTGGTTGAGGCGAATGCCCGCTTCAAAATTGACGAGCGGAAAATTTTCGTTGGGGGCGTGGACTTGGGCGTCGGACAGGGCCAGTCCCAACAAAAGCGTATCGGCCCCGAGGATTTCGCGGAAGGTTTGGACGATGGGGATCGAGCCGCCTTCGCGGATAAGCACCGGTTCGGCGTCGAACACGCTGCGCAGGGCGGCTTGGGCGGCCTGGCCGAATCGGGAATGGGGGTCGGTGGCGTAGGGTTTGCCGTCGTGGCCGTGGCGGACTTCGATGGTCACGCCGGGCGGGCAATGGGCCTGGAGGTGGCGGCTGACTTTGGCCATGATGTCCTGCGGTGATTGGTCGGGGACGAGGCGGAACGAGAGTTTGGCGAAGGCTTCGGCCGGAATGACTGTCTTGGACCCCTCGCCTTGATAGCCGCCGCCGATGCCGTTGACCTCGGCAGTGGGGCGCGCCCAGGTGCGCTCGGCCGCAGAATACCCCGGCTCACCAAAGAGTTCGGGCGACCCGGAAGCCCGCTGAAAATCCGCGTCGCTCACCCCGGGGACGGTGGACCACATCGTGCGCTCCCAGGTTTCCAAGGGTCGCACTTCGTCGTAAAACCCATCGATGGCCACTCGTCCGTCGGCATCGTGCAGGCTGGCAACCAGTCGTGCGACCGCGGTGGCGGGGTTGGCCACCACGCCGCCGAACAGGCCGGAGTGCAGGTCACCCTTGGGGCCGCGGATGATTGCCTCGCAGCAGGTGACGCCGCGCAGGCCATAGCCGAGGGTAGGCACGCCCGGAGCGACCATGCCGGTGTCGGAGATGGCGATCACATCGCAGCGCAAGGCCTCACGCTGCTCGAGCAGGAAAGGTGCGAGGTTGGGACTGCCGATTTCCTCCTCGCCTTCAAACAGGAAAATGAGATTCACCGGCAGTTCGCCGTGGTTGCGTAGGGTTTGCTCCACGCCTAACACGTGGGCGAGCATCTGGCCTTTGTTATCGGCCGCACCGCGTGCCCAGATTTTGCCGTCGCGGATCTCCGGGGCGAACGGAGCGCTCATCCACAGCGCGAGCGGATCGACCGGCTGCACATCATAGTGGCCGTAGATGAGCACGGTGCGGCGGCCGGCGACGTGGGCGTTGCGGGCCAGCACGAGCGGGTGGCCGGGAGTCTCGTGGAGTTGCGCACTCAGGCCCATGGCGCTGAGCTTGGCTAACAGCCACTCGGCACAGGCGCGCACGTCACCCGCGTGGCGGGAGTCGGTGGAAATGCTGGGAAAGCGCAAAAAGGCAAATAGATCATCGAGTTCTGAGGTCACGCGGCGATGGTGGCGGCGATCGGGGGCATTCCGCAAGCCGAATCACAGCAGAACTGTCTTGTCAGCAGCCACCTACAGGCCCATCCTCAGGCGTTCCTTTTGTCTGCTGCTTTATGAAAACGCTGATTGAAAACACCCGAATTATCTCCCCGGACCTCGACATAGAAGGCGGCTCGCTGCTGCTCGAAAATGGCAGGATCAGCGCCGTGCTGCAAGCCGGTGAGCCGCTCCCCGCGGTGCAGCGCGTCATCGCCGCCGCGGGTCGAATCTCGATGCCCGGCTTCATCGATATTCACGCCCATGGTGCCGATCATCACGACGTCTGTGATGGTTCACTGGAGGCGATCCGTCACATTGCTCGGCGCAAGTTGCAGGAGGGCGTGACCACCTGGCTGCCCACCACGCTAACGCAAGGACAGGAGCGACTCGAACAGGTGGCTGCCGCCTGCGCGGAGTATTTTGCCAACCCGGAGTTCTGCAAAACCCCGGGCTTGCACATCGAAGGACCGTTCATCAATGCGAAAAATGCCGGTGCCCAAAACCCGCAGTTTGTCCGTCCGCCCAATCTCGACGAGCTGCGGACCCTGCACGCAATCGCCAAGGTGCTCATGGTATCGTTGGCCCCGGAGCTCGACGGAGCGCTCGAGCTGATCCGCGCCGCCAAACAGCTTGGCATCACTAGTTCCGCCGCCCACACCTCGGCCACCGCCGCGCAACTCCGCGCCGCCACCGCCGCCGGACTCACCCATCTAACGCATTTTGGCAACGCTATGACCCCGCTTCACCACCGTGAAATCGGGGTGGTCGGGGCCGGCCTCAGCGATGACGGACTGATGCTCGAACTCATCTGTGACACCATTCACCTGTGCCCCGATATGCTCAAACTGGTGTTTCAAGTGGTGCCCGTCGAGCGCTTGATGCTGATCACCGATTCGATGGCGGCCTCGTGGATCGGCGACGGTGAAATCTCCCTCGGTGGCCTTGCCGTGGTGGTCAAAGAGCGGATAGCCCGCCTCAAGGATGGCGGCGCGCTGGCCGGCTCCGTGCTGCGTTTCAACGAGGGATTGCGCCACCTCGCCGCCCTCATCCCGCTGCCGCTGCATCAACTCGTCAAAGCCACCTCGTGGAACCAGGCTCGTTCGCTGGGCCTGCCCGGCCTAGGCAAGCTCGAGCCGGACTTTTTCGCCGACATCGTCATCCTCAACCCGGATTTCTCGGTCTGGAAAACCCTGGTCAATGGCACGGAGCGCTGGCTTCAGCCGGCGTGTACTCCTTCGCCACCTCCATTCACACCTCCCAGCGGACACGCCGGCTGAAGCCGGCGCTCCGTTAGATTCTCATCGGCTGGCAGGCTGGGTTGGCGCGTTCTTCACGAGAGGCACGTCGCAGAAGGTCAGTGCAGCGATGCCGTTGGCACCGAAGATGAGGTCGTTCTGGCTCCAAGTGTGCTCTTTCAAATAGGTGATGCGCTGCGCAGGGGTCGGAGCCTTCAGCTTGAGGGTTAGCACATGGCCCTTGACCGTGCCAGAGGCGACTTTGTTAGCCTCGCCATTCAGATAGATCTGGCTGGCTAGGGAGTCCATCCAAATGATCGGCTGGTCGAACTCGAGGGTGATGGTATCGTTTGCCGCACTGGCATAGCACGCCTGTTTGAGATTGGGCGGGGTGATCGAGTCGGCGGGTTTCTTGCCATAGTTGTCGCGTTCAACGAGCGGTTGGATCAGGCGGGCAAACTCAGCCCAGCCGACGAGCGGGTAGTGGCATGGGCCGGCTGGCTTGATGCCTAGCGTGGACATGACGCTGAGGTTGGAGTAGAGGCGCGGCAGGTTGCGTTGGACATCGCGGAGCATGTCGCCGGGGCCGCCTTCGCCGGCCATGCTGCATGAGTTGGGCCAGATCTGAAAGACATAGTAATGTTGGATGTTAGGAAAATCCTGCTTCCATGCCGCGGACAAGGCGATGAAGTACGCCTCGTAGGATTTCCAATCAAAGTCGCCGGTGGGACAGGCCGAGCCCTGGTTGTTCTCGCCCTGGTGCCAGAGGATCCCGCGGATGCCGTGGGTGAGCTTCGCCTGTTGGACGCGCCACAGCGTCCGGCCGTAGATAGTGGCTAGATCGGTGGGGTTCGCCTCATTGCGTTGGTGTTGGTCAATGCGGGTGCCGCCCACAGCGCCGTTGATGACGAAGACCGGGATTTTATTGCTAGCCACCAGCCGTTTGGCCAATTCCATACCCCAGTAGCCGAGTTCGGCTTTCTCACCTTTTTCGGCTTTCCACACCGGGAGGCACCACAGGTTAGTCGGGGCGGCTTTCGGATCGCCTTCCGGCCGGCCATAACTGCGGATCCAGTCGCTGGTGTCCGGCGGGGATTTTTCTCCGGTGTCGGTGGCCAAGGCATTGGATTGGCCCTGGATGATATAGGCATCGCCACAGACGAGGTTGGATACGGTTTGCAACAGCTTATCGGTGCTGCCGAGCTTGCTGCCGAACTCCACCTTGTACTTGACCAATCCTGGCTTGAGTTTCACCGCAAAGGCGTATGACTTATCCGCGCCGAGCTTGCTGGCTTCAACCTTGTAAGGTTTGTCGTCGGCATAGACCTTGAGAAACACCGAGTCGGCGGCTTCGTCGAGTGCGCCACGGTAGTAGAGTGTGCCTTCGTTCTTGTCGTCGCGGGCATAGAACTGGTTGTCCACCGGCTTCTCATCCTTGGCCGGAGTACGCACGGCCCATGCTTCGCTCTTCGGTTCGCTGACCTTGATAGAAATCGTCTGAGTGGTCGGTTGGCCGCCGTTTTCGATGCTTGCGGTGACGCTCAACAGCCCGCTGTTCTGGGCGCGTTTGAGGATGAGTTTGCCGGGCGCAATCTCCTTGACCACCGCGAGGCCCGTGACGCTCCATGAGAATTTCAAATCCCCGGCACCCTTCGCCTGCATGGCGCTCAGATTGCTGATCTGCGGCAGTACTTCCAAGGTCGTTCGTCCATCCCACGCGGCCGGCACTTTCAAGGTGAAGACCGGTTCGGCAATGTCCTCCTTGATCGTGATAGGAATGTCCTTGGTTTTGATTTCATTGGCATAGATCGCCTTGACCTGAAGTGTCGCTGTTTTGTTACCGGCCACCCGGCCGGCGTCAAATGCGTAGGTAAACACATCCGTTGCCAGGAGAGTTTCCTTGCCGTCGGCCTTGAGCATCCAATAAATCTTTTGGGCCCCACCGGCCTGCACGGTGAAGGTGGCATGCTTGCCTTCCAATACGGTGAGCTGTGCAGGTGTCACAGCAAACGCGTTGCCCGTCTGCACCAGCGGGCCTATCAATGTTTGCAGCGGCTTTTGGTTTTCATATTGCAATTTCACCCAGTCGGCGGACCGTGCCACCTTGGAAATGCGCACCTCATCCATATCGCCGACGAAGTTATAGCCGTTACACCAGCCGCCGAGCCACAGTCCCGCCGGGCTGAGGATATTCATCGTGGTTTGGGTGGGGGCGGCAACATCGAGCTTGCCATTGATATAGACTTGGGCGGTCTTGCCGTCGTAGGTGTGAATCACTTGTACCCACTCGGATTTGGGCAACGCGCTGGCGGCGTGGAAACTACCGCCGTCACTGTCGATGTAGATATGTGATGGGCTTTGCAATTGCATGCGCACCTTGCCGGCAGGGCTGCGGCCCTCGCGGCCCCAGCACACCAAGTCCATGTTCGAGGCGTCGGAGCGGTACCACAGTTCGGTGGAGTGCGGGCTCGCACCTAGGGGATAGTTGAGGATTTTATCGCCGCAAGCAATCCCCTGTTGGCCGGCGAAATGCCGCGCCGTGCTGATTATTCCCGTTCCCGAGGTGGTGCCCACATTCTTGGACTCCACGCTACCGCACTCATCCTTGACCGATTCATTCATGTGCCAGACGCTCAAGTAGCCGTTAGACTCATTGAACACCGCCTTGCCGTCGGACTCGCTCAGCGCATCCGTCTTGCCCCAAAGCATTTTGATTTCCTGGCGAGCATTGCCTTTGATGCTGGGCAGACGCAGCCAAATACTCGCGGTGCCGGCCGCCGCGTCCCACTCTTCGATTTGATAGGCCAGCGGCGCGCCGCTGGCCGTGGCAAAGCGCAGATCCTCACCGTTGGGCTTGGTCTGACTGAAATTGAACGATTCCTTGCGCAGCCGCAGCAGCACCGGAAAGTTGCTTTCCGTGGCGCTGGCCGGCAGGTTGGCCCCCTCTGGAGTGGTGAGTAGATAGATTGAGCCGCTGTGCTGCCAGCCCGCGTAGGCCGCAAATGCTGGTGGTGCGAAGCCAGCGAGCAAGGCGCTGGCGAGGAAGAGTAGGGGGAGTTTCATCTGGTGGTTGGGGGGGGGCTTCGCGGCAGTGAGACCGATCCAACCGATTCAACGCTGCGGCGGCGGCCAATCTTTCACTGCAGACTCAGACGGCTAGAAATTTTCTCGAGGGGTGTAGGCGGCTCCCGATTTCCCGGCCAGGGCGGATCGTGACAGAGGGACAGACAAATAGTGACAGGGGGACAGACAAGTAGTCTAAGAAGTGGTCTGAGGCTGTCCACCCGTCCCCGTTAAACTTCGCCCCAGCTCGCCAGGATCGCTTCCAATTCCTCGCGGTCCACCTCGTCGAACGCTCCTGTCACCAGGCCGTCAACGTCTAACACCGCTACCACCCGCCCGCAGGCGTCGCGAGCCGGCAGCACCACCTCGCTGGCTGAACGCGCATCGCAAGCAATGTGGCCGGGGAACGCATGCACATCGGCCACCAGCTGGGATTGACCGGTGGCCCAGGCGCTGCCGCAGACGCCGCGGCCCCAGCCGATACGGCCACAGCCCGGCGTCCCCTGATAGGGTCCGATGACCAAGCTGCCGCCGCTCACGCGGTAAAATCCGGTCCAATAAAAGTGTGGCAGCAGCCCGTGCAAAACCGCCACGATGCCAGCCATGCGGGCGAGGCGATCTGGCTCACCGGCCACCAAGGTGCCGATCCGCTGCCGGGCTTGGGCGTAAAGCGCGCGTTTTTCCGCCGCCGTTGGCACGCTTGTTGGGATATTCACAGGCGGGAGATACACGGTGCTTTGCCGCCAGCCAAGCCTGCCGCGTTCTGCCGCGCAAAGTTTTTTCGCTTTCTTGCAAACTCAGCCATGACAAATCCGCCCGCATCCCTACACTCGCCGCGTGAGCTATCAGGTCTTCGCCCGGAAATACCGCCCGAAAACCTTCGACGATGTCCTCGGCCAGGACCACGTCGTAAGGACCCTTCGCAATGCGATCGCCCAAAAGCGACTCGCCCATGCCTATTTGTTCGTCGGCCCCAGAGGCACCGGCAAAACCTCCACCGCCCGCATCCTCGCCAAGGCCCTCAATTGCCCCGGCGGCCCGAAAATCGACTTCAACCCCGACGATCCGATTTGCATCGAGATCGCCGAGGGGCGCTCGCTGGATGTGCTCGAAATCGACGGCGCGTCCAACAACGGCGTCGAGCAGGTGCGCGACCTGCGCGAGTCGGTGCGCTTCGCCCCGGCCTGCGGCCAATTTAAAATTTACTACATCGACGAGGTCCACATGCTCAGCAACGCGGCCTTCAACGCCTTGCTCAAAACCCTCGAGGAGCCGCCGCCACACGTGAAGTTTATCTTCGCCACCACCGAGGCTAATAAAATCTTGCCGACGATTCTGTCGCGCTGCCAGCGCTTCGATCTGCGCCCAATCCCGACCGAAACCATCTCGCAGCACCTCCTCCACATCGCCTCGCTGGAGGGCATCAGCCTCGGGCAAACCGCCGCCTGGGCGATTGCCAAGGGTGCCGACGGCGGCATGCGCGACGCCCAATCGATGCTCGACCAGCTCGTCGCCTTTTGCGGCAACACGATCGAGGAGGCCGACGTTCTGGATATTTTTGGCTTCACGTCGCGCGAAAAAGTGGCCGCCCTCACCGCTGAGCTACTGGCCCGCAACACGCCTGCGGCGCTATCGCTGGTGCAAAAGGAAGCGGAAACTGGCCGCGATATCTCCCAACTTCTCGGCGAACTCATCGGCTGCCTGCGCGCCTTGCTCATCGCCAAACTCGACCCTACCGCCGATGGCGAAGGTATCCCCGGCCCGCTTTGGCAGGCGCTGACGGGTGCTGCCGGCCAGTACCAGCCCGACCGCATCCTCGCCACCATCGACGTGTTCGCCGATACCGAGGGGCGCATGAAATGGGCGACCAATAAGCGCCTGCACTTCGAACTCGGCATCATCAAGGCGATTCAGACGCTCGGGGAAATGCGTCTCACCGACGTCATTTCTGCCCTCACCCGCGGTGCCGAGTTGCTATCCTCCGCCGCCCCGGCAGACCTTCCGCCGGCCCGTGCCGCCACCCAGCCCGCCGCTCCCGTGGCGGCCCCGGCCCCGGTGCTGCCCTTATCACCGCCCGCGCCGCCACCGCCTACCGCCGCAGCGCCGGCGGCACCACCGCAACCCGAGCCCGAGCCCGAGCCCGAGCCTGAGCCTGAGCCTGAGCCTGAGTCCACCAGCCAACTCGAGGAATCCCCGGCTCCAGTGAGATATGGTCCTGGGTCCATCGCGTCCGGCCTGATGAGTCTTGATTCGCTGATTGCCGCCGCCCCCGAAGCCAGCGAGCCGCCTGCGCCCGCCACGCCGCCCTGGCAAGAGCCCGCTGCCGCTGCGCCGCCGCCCGCCACGCCGCCGCCGCCGCCCGCGCAAGACTCGTTTCACGATGATCCACTCATCCAAGCCGCTCTCCAGAAATTTGAGGGCAAAATCCTCAACTGACCCCGCCTTATGAATATTGCCAAACTCATGAAACAAGCCCAGCAGATGCAAGCCGGGCTCGCCGCAAAACAGGAAGAACTCGCCATCCAGGTGGTTGACGCCGCGGTGGGCGGCGGCAAGGTGAAGGTCACCGCCACCTGCGCCGGCGACGTTCTATCGATCAAAATTGACCCCTCAATCATCGATCCCGCGGACGCCGAGTTTCTTGAGGGACTCGTGCTCAAGGGTGTCCAGGAAGCCCTCACCAAAGGTAAAAATCAAGCTGCTGCCGAAATGCAAAAACTCACCGGCGGGCTTAGCATCCCGGGAATGTGAGAAAGATGACTCAAGACCGCTGCGCTCCAAGACACAAGACCGCTGCGCTCCAAGACAAGATCAGAGCCGTTGCGCCGGGCATGGCGCTTCTTCCTCTTGTCTTGTGTCTTGTGTCTCAAAGTCTTCTGTCTTTTTCTTTATCATGACCCGCGAATTACTAGCCGAGGTGCTTGACGAAATAGCGCTCTTGCTCGAACTCAAGAGCGAGAATTCCTTCAAAGTCCGCGCCTATCGCCAGGGGGCCGAGACCGTGCGCGGTTTTGATGGCGATATTGTCCAACTTGCCGCCGACAACCAACTCACCGGCATCAAAGGCATTGGCGAGGCACTCCGCGACAAACTCCACATCCTCGCCAGCACCGGCGCGCTGCCCTTCCATCAGCAGCTCCGCTCCGAATTCCCACCAGGCTTGTTCGATCTGTTCGACCTCCAGGGCCTCGGCCCCAAAAAAGTCAAAGCTCTCTACGAAATGCTGGCGATCAGCTCGATCAGCGAGCTCAAGCTCGCCTGCGAGGCTGGCAAGGTCGCCGCGCTGACTGGCTTCGGTGCCAAGACTCAAACCAAGATTCTCGAAGCCATCGCTCTGCGCGAAAAATTCGCCGATGCCTTTGTGCTCGGTGCCATCAGCCCGCTTGTCGATGAAATGTTAGACACCCTGCGGCTCCACCCGGAAGTCTCGCGGGCCGCCGTCGCCGGTTCGTTCCGCCGCGCCAAGGAAACCGTGCATGACCTGGATTTCCTCGTCGCGACCCAGTCGCCCGCGCTCCTCTGCGAGGACTTTACCACCTTGCCGCAAGTGGCCTCCATCATCGTTTGCGGCGAGACCAAGGCGTCGGTGCGCCTGCACAACGGCCTGCAATGCGATCTGCGCGCCGTTTCTAACAGTGAGTTCCCGTTTGCCTTGCAATACTTCACCGGCTCCAAGGAGCACAACGTCGCCCTGCGTAGCCTCGCCCTCAAACGCGGTTGGTCGCTCAACGAATACGGCTTCACCGCCACCGGTAAGGGGTCCACCGAAGTGCCTGCCGACATCCACGAGGAACCTGATATCTATCACGCCCTCGGACTCGATTTCATCCAACCGGAATTGCGCGAAAACCAAGGCGAATTCGCCGCAGCTGCAGCTCATAGCCTGCCCAAGCTCGTCGAGCTGAGCAACCTCCGCGGCACTTTTCACAACCACACCACCGCCTCCGACGGCCTCAATTCGTTGGATGAAATGGTCGCCGAAGCTATTGATATGGGCCTCGAGTACCTGGGCATCGCCGATCACTCGAAGTCCACCTTCATCGGCAACGGCCTGGATGAGACGAGGCTGTTAGAGCAACTGGCTACCATTGCCAAACTCAACGCCGCCCAGCCAGATTTTCGCATCTTCGCTGGCTCCGAGGTGGACATTTTGCGCGACGGAAGTCTCGACTTTGACGATGCGTTGCTCGCCCAACTCGACTACTGCGTCGCCTCGGTGCACAACATCTTTAATCTAACGGAGGATGAGATGACCCGCCGAATTTGCCGTGCGATGGAAAACGAGCACGTCACCATGCTCGGTCACGTCACCGGTCGGCTGCTGCTCAAGCGCGAGGGCTATCCGGTCAATCACGCCAAGATCATCGATTGTGCGGCGGCCACCCGCACCATCATCGAGCTGAATTGCAGTCCCTTGCGCCTCGACATGGACTGGCGCTGGTGGAAGCGTGCCCGCGACCTTGGCGTGCTGTGTTCGATCAATCCCGACGCCCACTCCGTTGCCCGCTTGCATCACATCGGCCTCGGCGTGCGCCTCGCCCGCAAGGGCTGGTTGCGCCGTCAGGATATCCTTAACACCCGCTCCCGCGCCGAAGTGGAGGCATTCCTCAGCAGCCCCAAGGCTGCGCGCTAAGCCGGGCTGATTCACTTGGCTCGGATGGGGTCCGTTAGGGAGCGACGACGTTAGTGTCGTCGTGCGAAAGGTGCGCCCATGCAGCGAGCCTAGGCACTCATGCATGGGCCGCGCTTGCGCTACCACCACAAAATGGGCTGGCTCCTTATCGCGCGGCCTCCTCGCCCCCCTAGCGACGCAATTTGCGCAGGAGTATGGCGAGGGCTTCGTCGGCTTCCGGCACGCGCAGCAACTTAGTAGTTAGAAAATAGGCGGCGGCGGCGGTGGCGATGGTGACGGCGAGCGCGCCGCAGCGTAGCAGCCACGGCAGTTGGCCAGGGTCGCGCAAGAGGAAATGGTTAGCGGCGAGGCACACGCCGGCGAGCACGGCACCGGCGAGCAGCAGCTTGGCGAGCATTACTAACAATTCTGCGGTATTCAGTCCGCCGGTGAAGCGGCGCATCATGGCGAAGAGGAGGAGGAAATTGAGGCAGGCGGTGATGCTGGTGGTGAGGGCGAGGGATTGGTGGCCCCAGTGGAGTTTCATGACAAAGAGATAGTTGCAGGTGAGGTTCACGCCCAGTGCCAAGAGGCTCACGAGCATCGGAAACCAGCGTTTGTCGATCGCGTAAAACGCCGGTTGCAACACCTTGAGCCAGGCGTAGAACACCAGCCCATAGCCGTAGGCCCGCAGCGCAATAGCCGTTTGCACCCGGTCGTGTGCATCGAAGGCGCGGCGCTCGTAGAGCAAACTAACCAATGGCTCGGCTAACAAGATCAGCCCAAGCGTGGAAGGCAGCACCAGAAACGCCACCGTGCGCAGTCCTTTTGTTAGGGTGGGTTTGAAGTCGGCGGAAATTCCGCCGATAGCCGCCCGCGAGAGCGCGGGCAAGGTGACGGTGGCGACGGCGACGCCGAACACGCCGATGGGCAATTGCATCAGGCGGAAAGCATAGTTGAGCCAGCTCACCGCGCCTTGGCACACCGAGTAGGCGAACATGGAATTGACCACCACGTTGATTTGGACCACCGAGGCGGCGATGACGGCCGGGGCCATGAGGTGGAGGATTTGGCGCAGCCCCGGATCGCGCCAGCGGAAGTTGCTGGTAAAGTGATAGCCCGCGCGCCGCAATGCCGGAAACTGGCACGTCAACTGGGCCAGCCCGCCAATGACCACGCCGATGGCAAAGCCGATCAAGCTGCGCGGGCCCCAGTGCGGATCCAAGGCATAACCGAAGACGGCCCCGCCTAACATCGAGCCGAGGTTAAAAAAGCATGACGCGAGAGCCGGCATGCCGAACACGTTGCGGGCATTGAGCATGCCCATGACTAGCGCGGCCAGCGAGACTAACAGGATGAACGGATACATCACCCGCACCATTGTTACGGTCAGTGCCACTTCGTCCAGGTTGTAATCGTGGCGGGCCGCGCCGGTGCGAGCCATGGCGGTTAGTATATCCACCATCCAGGGTGCGGTGAGGATGCCCAACAGGGTGACCGCACTCATGAACACCGCGGCGAGCGTCATCATCTTGTTAGCCAAAAGCCAAGCGGACGCCTCGCCCTCGGCTTTGAGTTTTTTGGAAAAGGTAGTGACGAATGCCTGTGACAAGGCGCCCTCGGCGAACAGGTCGCGCAGCAGATTGGGGACGCGGAAGGCGAGGTTGAAGCAATCCATCCAGCGGCTGCCGCCAAACAGCGAGGCAAAGAGCATTTCACGGGCCAAGCCGAGCAGGCGGCTGGCCATCACGGCGGCGCTTACTTTCCAAGTGGCTTTGGCAGACATGGTGACTTGTGAAAAGGAAAGTGGAAAAGGTAGGAGCGGGTATTTTCAACCACAGATTTCACGGATTACACAGATTTCACGGATTGAAGAAAGCCGATCTGAAAAATCCGTGCAATCTGTGTAATCTGCGATTTGATTTCTGAATTCTTCAATGAATGATGCGTGCGTGGTCGCTTTTTGTCTAACCAGCTGGTTCGGAACTCACCGGCCAAGCCGGATGGAGGTGGAGTGGCCGTGGGCATCGAGGCCTTCGATGCGGGCGAATTCCTCGACCACGGCGAGCGACTTGGCTACCGCCCGCTGGTCCATTTTGACGATGCTGGTGCGGCGCTGGAATTGATCGGCGCGCAGGCCCGAATACGAACGACCGGCGCCGCCGGTGGGCAGTGTGTGGCTGGGGCCGGCCAGGAAATCGCCGACGGCCACCGGCGAGTGGTTGCCCAGATAGATTGCGCCGGCGCTGCGGATGAGCGGCAGCCAGCGGTCTTCGTCGGCGGTGATGAGCGAGAGGTGTTCTGGGGCGAAGGTGTTGGCGATGGCAACGCCCTCGGCGAACGACTTGAGGTGCAGCAAAAACGTGCCACGCTTGAGTACCTCGCGGATGATCTTGGCTCGCGACAAGGTGAGCACTTGTTTTTCAAGTTCCTTGACGACCTTGCCGAGCAGCACCTTGGAATCGGTGGCAAAACCCACCACGCTGTCGCCGCCGTGTTCGGCTTGCGCGAGCATGTCTGCGGCGATGAACGCAGCGTTGCCGGTTTTGTCCGCGAGCACCAGCAATTCGCTGGGGCCGGGCAGCAGGTCGATGGACACCGCACCGACGAGTTGGCGCTTGGCCTCGACGACGAAGCGGTTGCCGGGGCCGAAGATGCGGTCGACCGAGCGGATCGTGCGGGTGCCGATGGCCATCGCGGCAATCCCCTGGGCGCCGCCCACCTTGATCGCCTCGGTGACCCCGGCGGCTCGCAGCGCATAGAGCAGCGCGGGATTGACTGAGCCATCGACCCCGCAAGGGGTGGCGGCGAGGATTTCGGGCACCCCGGCGGCCTGGGCAAAGCCGGCGGTCATCAGCGCGGTGGACACCAGCGGTGCCTTGCCACCGGGAACGTACACGCCGACCCGCTCAAACGGGAAAAACCGTTCGCCGACGATGGCGCCTTCGGCGTTGCGGGCCGACCAATCGCGGCGCAGGCTGCGTTTGGCAAAGGCATGGATATTTTTGAGGCTGCGGGCCACCGCGGTTTTAGTCGCCGCGCTCACCGCTTGTTCGGCTGCAGCAAACTCCGCCGCACTTACAAAAATCTCCTTCAATTTGAGGTCAGCTCCGTCAAAGCGTTTGGTGTAGGCAAGCAAGGCTTGGTCGCCGCGGGTCGCCACGTCCGCGATGATTTCGCTGACCAAGTCGCGCACGCCCGGTTCGGGTAGGGCGCGGCGGTTCATGCGGCGGATAAATGCGGGATAAGCGGGATCGCGGTGGCTGAGGAGGATCATGGCGGAAAGTGACCGCGGAGCATGCACCGGAAATCGCGCCGCGCCAAGCGTGATAAGCAAAGAATGTGACGGTGCTGGTTGACGCCGAGGGGATTCTCGCGTACTGCGCTGTGGCCCTCCCATGATCCGCGAAATTGTTCAATACGGCCATCCCGTCCTCCGCCAGCGCTGTCGCCACGTCACCGAGGTGGATGAGGCACTCATCCAATTGGTCGGCGACATGCTCGATACCATGGTCGAGGCCCATGGCGTTGGCCTCGCCGCGCCGCAAGTTGGCGAGCCGATTCGCTTGGCGGTGGTGGATGTGGCGCATGATCCGGAATGCATTTCCTATCTACGGGTCAACGGCCAGGCGGTGGAATTGGACTCGATCATGCCGCTGGTGTTCATCAATCCGGAGCTGGAATTTGGCCAGCCTAAGGAATTCGACGTCGAGGGCTGCCTGAGCATCCGCAACATTCGCGCCGAGGTCCGCAGACCCATCGACGTTAAAGCCACCTTGCCGCAACTCGATGGCTCGGTCCTCGTGGTGGAAACCGACGGCCTGCTGGCCCGCGCCTTACAACACGAAGTCGACCACCTCAATGGCGTGTTGTTTGTCGATCGACTTCCGGCCGTGGCTAAAGTGGCGATGCGCAGGCGGCTCAAATTGCTTGCCGCGGATCCTGCCGACGGCTGAGTTGTGAGCTTGGAAAGCAGCCCCTCTCGCGGTTTTTTTACCACCTTGCGAAATAATTCTGGATTGGGTGTTTGACAGCTGCGGCGAAAATCGGCTTATTTCCCTTGCCCCTCACGTAACAACGAGCCCGCATGAGCGAAAACGACCCACAACCCCAGGCTCCGTCCAAGCAGACATCGAGCGTCCCATTGAAAAAGGAAACCGTGCGCCTGACTCTCAAGGCTGCGGATGCACCGCCAGCCTCGCCGGTGGCCACTGTGCCTGGTGCCGCCCCAGTTCGCCCACCCACCCCGTCGGCGCCCCCGCCGCCGCCAGCGCCGCCCTTATCTTCCTCGCCGCCCGTCCCAGGTGCGCCGCGCCCGTTTGCGCCGGCGCCGACCATCGTCCTCAGGCCGGCTGGTGCACCCACCGCGCCCGGTCCCGCGCCCACCATTCGCTTGGCCACATCGGCCGGTGCCCGCACCTCCGCCCTCAAGCCTGCCACGCCGTCGCTGCCCAAGGCCACGGTGCAACTGCAAGCGCCCACCCAGCCATTGAGTGCCGCCAGTATGTCGGCCTCACAGATGGCCACCCTCAAGATGGACGATGAGGACGAGGAAGAAAGCGGTGGTGGATTGATGAAATTCCTTTCCTTGGTCGGCTTCCTAGCGGCCTGTGTGGTGGCCTACATCCAGTATGATATCAGCGATATTTGGACTTCGGCTAGAGACCGGGATGCCTCGATCAAAGATCACTACTTTGCGCAAATCTTTGCAGCAGACCCCAATTCCGAAGCGCCCGACTCTGACTACGACCGTGCGGCTGCCACCAGCGAGTTGCCGAACTGATTGCCTGCGGCCCCCTGATTTCTAACTAACTCACCATCCCCAACCCACTTATCTCATGGCCTTGCCTATCATTAATTTAGCGCTCGCCGGCGTCGCACTTTATTTCGCGCTCACGGCCTGTCAATTGGTCTGAGGACCTCTCACTGCCGGACTTTTTTTAAGAGCCGTTTCACCAATTTGGTGGGACGGCTCTTGACGTTTGGGGATTGCCGGTTACCCTCCGCCCATGTCTTTGAAACTTACCGACGCTAACTTCCAATCCGAAGTCATCAACTCCGCGCTGCCCGTCCTAGTGGATTTCTGGGCCGACTGGTGCGGCCCCTGCAAAATGCTCGGCCCCGTGCTCGACCAAGTTGCCAGTGAGTTGGAAGGCCAAGCGGTTGTGGGTAAGCTCAATGTGGATGACGCGACCGAGCTTGCCGTGAAATACAACGTGCGTTCAATTCCCTTACTGTTGTTTTTCAAGAATGGTGAGGTCAAGGATCAGATCCTCGGGGCCAACGTCACCAAGGAGCAGCTCAAGGCAAAATTGCTTGCTCTCGCCTGAGGTACAGCAGGCTTTTGACGGCTGATTTGCCGGCGATCACCCCGCCTAAAATCTCACCGAGGCGCCCGCTCACCCAGATCAGCGACTCCATCCATTC
>WBXE01000029.1 GCA_008932955.1 Verrucomicrobiota bacterium | reverse complement strand
CGCTCAACGTGCTCGACACGATCCCCGACAACTATGGCATGTATGCCGGCGACGGACTCTCCGATAACTGGCAGGTGCAATACTTCGGATCTAACAACCCGAAAGCCGGGCCGACTGTGGATGCCGACGGCAGCGGCCAGAACAACCTTTTCAAGTGGATCGCCGGGCTCAATCCAGTCGATGGATCACGTTTCACGGCGGCGGCATCACCGATCCCTGGCCAACCCGGCAAGATGTGGTTCTCATTCTCGCCACTCGTCGCTGGCCGCACTTACACCGTGGAAAACAACGATACGCTGCTGCCAGGTGCTTGGCATGCTCTCACAGGTTTCTCGCAGTCTGACAGCGGCACCACGCGCACGGTCACGGACAATACGGCCCCAGGCACCCACAGGTTTTACAGGGTGCTCATCGGCATGCCTTGAGCTCCGCTTCTCCGCATGACCTGACTAACTTGGCCCGGCGGCGGCATGGTACGAAGCGCCGACTTCAGCCAGCCTGACTCGCCGGCTAAAGCCAGCGCTCCATTGTGCAGTCCACGTTACTCTATGTTCCGTACGGGCAGTGGGGCTGGCAGAGTACGGGCACTGCGCCCATTGCGCTGTACTGAGAGCACGGCCTGCCGCGAGACGCGGCAGCCACAGCCACGACCGCGGCAGCCACTGGAATAATTGCAGGCTTGGCTTGGCGGGATGAGGGGAAATGGGTAATAATGACGGCGATGGCAAGTTGTGAGCATTGCGGGACAGAATATGCGCGGCAGAAAGGCGCAGTGGAGCGGTATTGTTGCCGAGGCTGCGAGTTTGTGGCGGCGATGATCGCGGACAACGGGTTTGAACAATTTTATGACCTCAAGCGGGGGCTGGCGGTGGCCCCGGTGAGGAGTCGGCCGTTTGAGGAGCACGATTTTTCCTGGCTGGATGAGAAGGTGGCAGAGGCGGAACGCAGAGCGTTGCCGCAGGGGGAGGCGGCGCACATGGAGTTGTCTTTGGAAGGGATTTCCTGTGTCGGCTGCGTCTGGTTGGTGGAAAAACTCTTTGTCCGCCACGCCGGTGCGGTGCGGGCCGCAGCCAACCCATCCAGCGGACGTCTGTACTTGGAATGGGTGCCGACGCACTGTGAGTTGGAGGGGTTCTTGCGCGAGTTGTGTCAGTTTGGCTATGTGGCCGCTCCGGCGGGCGCGGTGAGCGGGGATCATGAACGGCTGCGCCTGGCGGCACGCATCGGCTTGTGCGGGGCGTTTGCACTCAACACGATGGCCTTCACCCTGCCGGTGTATTTGGACATGCCCGCGGATTTTGAATTTGCCGCAGTGTTCCGCTTGATTGCCTTGGCATCGGCAACCTTGTCGATGTTGGCCGGCGGCGGCTACTTCATGGAGCGGGCGTGGCGCTCGCTGCGGGCCGGCAGCCTGCACATTGACCTGCCCATCGCCCTGGGCTTGCTCGCGGCTTACGCCGGTTCCATTGGCGGCTGGATCATGAAATACGAGCGGCTGGTCTACTTCGATTTCGTGTCGGTTTTCGTGTTTTTAATGTTGAGCGGGCGCTATTTGCAGACATCTGCGGTGGAGAAAAACCGCCGCCGACTCGTGCGGCGGCAACCGGTGCCCGATGCGCTGCCACTCCTGGATCAAGGCGGGGCCATGGTCGGGCGGGAGGCGCTGGCTCCCGGCCTGAGGTTTTTGCTAGGGCCGGGGCAAGCCCTACCGGTCAGCGGGGTGATGGTGACCGGAGAGGCGGATTTTTCGCTGGAGTGGATTCACGGCGAGGCTGTGCCGCAGCGGTTTGCGGCGGGGTCGCGCTTGCCGGCGGGGGCGATCTTGCTGAGCCGGGCGGCGGCGGCGGTGGAGGCGAGCGAGCGCTGGGAGGACTCACTGCTGGCCAAGTTGACGGCACCCCTGGCGGGGGATCGTGGCTCGCCGGGCTTGGCCCGGCTGCTGCGGATTTACCTGATCGTGGTGCTGGTGCTGGGAGTGACGGCCTTGGGGTATTGGAGTGCGGGGGGGGCTGGGTTGACGGGCTTGCAGGCGATGATCTCGGTATTTGTGGTGTCTTGTCCTTGTGCGCTGGGACTGTCGATTCCGCTGGCGGACGACCTGGCGGCAACGGCGATGGAACGGCTCGGCGTGTATGTGCGAACGGCCGGTGTATGGCAGCGGTTGCGGCGGGTGCGCAAGGTGGTGTTTGACAAAACCGGAACCCTGACCTTGGAACGGCCGGTGCTGGAAAATCCGGAGGCCGTGGCGGGCTTGGATGAGGCCGCCGCGCTGGCCTTGGCCCAACTGACGCGCGGCTCACTGCATCCGGTGGCACGAACATTGCTCGAAGCCTTGGGCATGCGGGGACAAAAGTTGCTGGCACAGCACCCCGGCACCATGCCCGAGGAGTTTGCCGGACTCGGTGTGGCGATTAACTCTCCGGCAGGTCGCTGGTCGCTGGGCCGGGCGGGATGGTCTGGGATGGATGCGACAGGGGCTGCCGCCGCCACCACGGCAGGCAGCGAATTGCGCTTGGACAGCGAGTGGGTGGCCGCCTTTCAATTCAGCGAAGCCCTCCGCCCCGGCGCTGCAGCCATGTTGCGGCGCTTAGAGCGACGCGGGCTGGCCCTGTATATTCTCTCCGGGGATCATCCGGACAAGGTGGCGAGCATGGCGCGGGCCCTGAGCTTGCCTGCCGCACACGCCCACGGCGGCCTCTCGCCCGAAGAAAAATCTCAGCATGTGAATCTGGTAAGCCGCCAGGACACGCTATATCTGGGCGACGGGGCCAATGATTCGCTCGCCTTTGATTCGGCGCTGGTGACGGGGACGCCGGTGGTGGACCGCAGTTTATTGGAGTCGAAGGCGGATTTTTACGCCTTGGGAGCGGGGCTTGGGTTTCTTCCCCCTCTGCTCCAGATGGCCTCCATCCGGGCGGTCGCCGTCCGCGCGGCTTTCAGTTTCGCCTTGGTCTATAATCTCACCACGGTGAGTTTTGCAATGAGCGGCCGAATGAGCCCGTTGCTGGCCGCCATTCTCATGCCGCTGAGCTCGATTGTGTCGATTTTACTGGTGGTGACGATTTTTCGCGTCCTGGCTGCGAAGAATGAGATTGAAAAAGTGCTAGCCGCTCCCTAGTCTTGCTTAGAACAATCATTGAGAACGATATGTCGGCTACCATCCACGCACATAAATCCTTTGAAAACTCGCTGCTCAACAAAATTCTGCAGTCGGACCGATTCAAGATCTATCAGGATGCGTTTCGTCTCACCACTGGCCTGCCGTTGCGCTTGGCCTCGGCAGATGCCGATTATTGGAGTCTCGATGACAACACCGTCAACCGCAGTCCGTTTTGCGAGGCCCTCAACCAGGGCGGCCATGCCTGCAGCGCCTGCAGCGAAACCAACCGCCGCCTCATACACGAGGCGGAAGTCCATGGCTCCTCCACCTGCAATTGTTTTGCCGGCCTTTGCGCCACTGCGGTGCCAGTCAAATTGGGGGCCTCTGTCATTGGGTTTTTGAAAACCGGTCAGGTCTTCACCAAAGTGCCAAGCGAAGCCCAATTCACCGAAATGCTCGGCTCGCTGGGCCGCAAGACGCTCAGTGCGGCATCGATCAGCCAACTCAAGAGCGCCTATCTGAATACCCAGGCGGTCGACCCGCAACGCTACCACAGCATGATCACCATCTTGCAAACCTTCGCCGAGCACCTCAGCGAGCATGCTGAATCGCTGGCGATCATCGAGGAAGGCAGCGAACCGGCAGCCGTGGCCCGCGCCCGCAAATTCATTCATGCCCACATCGATCAGCCATTGCCGCTGGGCCAAGTGGCCCGCGCAGCCGGCTTGAGCGAATCGCATTTTTGCCGGCTTTTCAAAGATTCCACGGGGCTGACGCTCACCGATTATGTGAACCGCTGCCGGATTGACTGGGCGAAACGCGAGTTGCTGCGCCCCGAGGCGCGCATCTCGGAAATCGCCTTTCTAGTCGGTTACCAATCGTTGTCACAATTCAACCGCAGCTTCGCCCGGATTGCGGCGGTATCGCCCACCCAGTACCGGCGCCAGCGGCTGGAACTAGCCGCCTCATAGCGGAGCTTCGCCTGTTCGGAGCCAGCCACCAACCCCGCTAAAATTTCAGTTTGCATCACTCGGCCCATGGAAGAGCGCTACGAGATCCGGGGAAAAATTGGCCAAGGCGGGATGGGTTCGGTGTTCCGGGCCTATGACACGCGGATGAACCGCGAGGTCGCCATCAAGCGGATCCAGCAGGAAGGAGATCCCGCCCTCCAGCAAGCCACCTCGCATCAGATGGTCAAGGAAGCTGCGGCGCTCGCCTTGCTGCAACATCCCCACATCGTCACGGTCTACGACGTGGGCTCGGATGAGGATGGGCCCTATGTGGTCATGGAATTGATCAGCGGCCATACGCTCGATGAACTCATCGAACGCGCGCCGCTCACTTGGCCGGACTTTCGCGAACTCGCCCTGCAAACCCAGGAAGCCCTCATCGCCGCCCAAGAACTCAATCTGGTCCACCGCGACCTCAAACCCGGCAATCTCATGCTCACCTGGCTGCCCTCCGGTAGATTCCAGGTGAAAATCGTCGATTTCGGATTAGCTCATCTTGCCGGTGCCACCGCGCTCGACCATCTGGAAAATGCGGAGGCCGTCTATGGCTCGATATTTTTCATGTGCCCCGAGCATTTTGAGCGAGCGCGACTGGACCTGCGCTCGGACATGTATTCCATGGGCTGCGTTTACTACAACGCCTTGGCCGGGATGTATCCGTTCAACGGGGAGACCGGGCTGGAAGTGATGACCGCCCACCTGCACCACCAGATCATTCCCTTGCAAGACCTGCGTCCGGATATTCCGCAGTGGGCTTGCGACTGGGTGATGTGGCACCTCAACCGGCTTAATACGGATCGCCCGCAAAACGCCCGTGAATCCCTGAAAGTTTTCCTGCAAAACGCCCATGTGGGCGCCTCGGCCACCAGAGCCAAGCTCGCACAGGCCGCCACCGGGCGGATCCAGATCCCGAGCAACCCGGGGGCCGCTGCGCCAGGGGCCGCTATGCTCGAACCTCCGCGCACCCAAACTGCTCCCCTACCGCTGCTGCCTCCCGAAGGCTCCAAGCCGAGCGTTCACGCCTCGCCGCCCCCGCCGCCGCCCCCGGTCGCAGCGCCAGCAGCACCGGTCGCACCACGCTTGGCCCCCGCCCCCAAGTCCGCCTCTGTTCCGCATGCCCCGGGACACGTCCCTGCACACGTCCCGCAGCACGCTCCCTTGGTGGCTCCCAAACGCCGCCAGCTGAGCCAGCAGGCCAGAATTGGGATTAAGATTGCGGTGGCACTGGTGATGGCACTGGTGGCCTTGGTCGTCTACCTCAAAACTCCCAGCCCACAGATGGTGGCCCTCACCCGCCTGCTGGATGCCGCCGCCTCAGAAGATGCTAAAAATGTCCCGGACGGTCAGAAAGAGCTCAGCGTCACCAAAGACTCGCTGGAGATGCTGCTCAAAGCCACCTCCACCCCGGGTGTCACCAAGACCCCGGCCCGGGTGTATTTGGCCCTGCGTTATGCCAAGCCCGCGCCGGGCAGCGAGCTGGACGTGGATGCCATGATGGTGGCTTTTATCCTCAAGCAATTCACCAACGACCGTTGCGACAAGCCATTGCTCGAGGTGTTGCGCAAACGCAGGAACCAGGCCGTCGCCCCGCCCCTCCTCGAGTTTTGCCGCATCACGGCCAACACCCAGGCCGCCCTCGCCGTTATCCAGGTTTGCCGCAGCCTCGCCGCCGAGGAGGATTTCGCCAAATTCATCGACATCATCGACTTCACCGGCAATCCCACTATCCGCCAAGCCACCGAAGACGCCGCCGCCACCATCCTTAAAAAATCCAGTCACCGCCTGTCGCTCGGCATCAAGGTGAGCAACTCGCATGCCACCGCCACCCATGCCGAGGTCAAGTATGCACTCATCCGCCTGCTGGGCTGCGTCGGCGGTGGAAAAGCCGCCGCCACCGTCACCGCGGCCCTCGCCGCCACCGATCCAGACGAGCAACTCGCCGCCGCCGTCGCCCTCGCCTCCTGGCCTGACGATACGATGTTTGAACGGCTCATCAACTATCTCGACACCCTGACCAACGCCCCATCGCGGGCACTCGTGTTTGATGCCTGTGTCCGCTTCGTCGCCAGCCCAAACCCGACCCGCTCCCCGGAAAATAACCTCAAACTCTGGGACTTGCTCGCCAACAACGCCAAGTCCCCCGCCGAAATCACCCAGCTCGCCCGCGCCCGCGCCGCCAGTAAAAAGTGATCGTGCCCGTGCAAACGCCTCGTTCACAAACTCTTTGCTGCCGATCACCGCAGCAGGCTTCGTTTGAAGCGCAGCGCCAAACAAAACCTGCCCCGGCGTAGCTTCGCCGCAGGCGAAACGAAGCCGGGCCTAACCACCCCGACCTCGCGCTCCAAACGAAGCCCGGGCAAGCCGGACATAACAGTTAACGCCTTAGGCCGCCATCGTTCGCGCCGCCACTCCGCTTTCCACGATCACGCTCTTGAAGCGCTCTTCCCACAATGTTCCTGAACGCGTATGCACTCGGTTGAACCACCGCGTGAAACGAATGACTCTCTACTATTTATCTGTCACCTTGTATAGAACGTCAGCAGATTCCATTAAAACAAACGGCGCGTTCGGTAAGCTGACGGTTCGGGATTTCTGGCTGCGTGAGAATTGGACGGATAGTGGCGCATCGGCGGCGGCAATCATCGCGGCACAAAACGCGGCAACATCGGGCGTTTTGCGCTGATTCACCGCTTGTATGAGGTCGTCTTTTTGAAACCCTAAACCGGCGGCAAGTGAGCCGGGTGAAACTTGCTGTAACTGGACGCCACCGTCGTCTTTGCTGACCCCGAAGGCGGAAAACTCCTGACCTTCTATCGTGTGAAGGCTGGCACCAATCCAATAACGTGTGCCGACAGCGGCGGCTGGCTCCGCAGGTGGGGCTGCAGTCGCGGCCAATGGCGGAATGACCGGAGCGGCGGCACGCGCTTTGAGCGATGGTTTTTGCACGCCGAATTGATCCATCGGAAAATTCTGAAAGCCGAGCTTCAGCGCGGGCGATTCGGGCCTGACCCGGAAGTCGCCTTGCGCTGGCTCAATGAACAACGGATCACCAGTTAGGGAATGCGCGTCGCAGCCGTCGGCGGCATGGGCCTTACGGTCAGCATCGGTGGTGGTGAACAGGTTATAATCGATTTCCTTACCCCAGTGACCGGTCTTCATGATGGCGGGTCGATAAGCTTTCATGAAAATATTGCGAGTGACAACGTCTCGGCAGTCGGCATACCAGACGTGGGGATGAAGACTATTGTTGATAGTGATATTGTTAGTGACTCTACGGTGAAATCCTTCGCGTAGCTTGAGGCCGCCGCCAAGACAGAGATTGTTGGTGATTTCGTAGTTGGACGAACCGTCATCGAGATCGATGTCCCAGCCGTGATCGCAGCGCCAGCGGTTGTTGCGGAGGATGGTGGGCTTGACGGCATCGAGCAGCGCAAGATGCGGAAGTTGATTTTCCGGCACGTCACCGAGTTTCCAGTAGCGGTCACGCCCCCAAGAGTTAAAGCTGCCGTGATCGCCGGTTTCCTTGACAGTATCGAACACATCACAAGCCTCGATCAGATGTCCGCCCCAGCAACCATCGCCGATGTTGATACCGGCTCGTGGCATGTCATGGATGGTGCAATGACGGACGGTGATGTTTTGGGCGACGTCGATATTGACGCCAGCGGTTTGTTTTTCCACGCGACCGGTTAGATAAATAAGACAGTCATCCACTAGGCAATCGGCCGGGTAGTTGTTGGATTTCGGGCCGGGAGTTTGATCGATCCCGGAGAGCTTCTGGCGCTGACTGTGGTTGAAAAGCGGATTGCGAATAGCGGCATAATCGCCGAGAAAAACAATGCCACTGGCACCGGCTTTCGCGATTTCACAACCGCGAATGGTGATGCGGCGGTTAAAATTGTTAGCGAAGACCGCGTTGCCGCCTACCTGATCAATGAGGCTGTCCTGAAGCAAGCAATCCGTGGTACCGTTAAAGAGGATCGCGCCGCCGCGATAAATCGCCCAGTCAGTGCGAAGCAGTGGCTCCTTAGTTTCCATCATCGTGCGATTGGCGTGCCGGAAGGTGAGGCCTTTGATGGTGACCGCGCGCACCGGGTTGGATTCCGTGCCGCGGAGTTCCACCAGGGTCGTCAGACGGGTCACCTCGACGGTGGCATTGGCGGGATCGAAGCCAGCGGGCGGATGGAAATAGAGCGTGTGGGAGTTCGTATTGAGAAACCACTCGCCCGGCGCGTCGAGTTCTTCAAAAATATTTTCAACAAAGCGAATCGTTTTGTGAATAGCACCGCCGCGATTGTTTTGCCACCCGCCGGTGAGCTCGACCTCTCCGTCGAGATTTTTACCGGTGATTCGCCAGGTGAAGCCGCCCCAAAGGGCTGGATGCATGGCATGAAAATAGCCGCCAGCGGGATCCGCCCAGCGGGCCACGCGCTCCTTGGCGATGGCATCTGCCGCGGAGCCATCGAAGTATCGGGCCTTGGGGTCGAAGTTCGGGTAGCGGGCGAGAATTTGGCGCTCACCATTGACGAAAATTTCCTCGGTCTGCACGTCTGCTGGGACTTGGGCCTGGAGGATGCCGTTTGAGTAGGGCTGCCATTTGAGATCCAACTTGACGCCGCCGCTGATGACCGGGATTTCACCGTCCACGGCCTGCCATGTCACTTGAGAATCTACGGGAGTAAGCAGCAGAGTTTCCGGCAGGTAATGGGTGCCGCCGGCGAGTTGAATGGTCACGGGTTTCGTCGCCTGCCGCGCCGCATCACGAGCTTTTTGTAACGTGCCGAACGGCGCTGTTTGGGTGCCAAGGGCTTGATCATTTCCTGATGGGGAAACAAAAATACCCGTCGCACCCACACTTGAAATTGTTAGATAAAGCGCCATCATTTGAGCCAAGTTGATGGCAGGATGCACGGGTGGAAATAAGTGGTTCATACTTGGCTGGTAGCAAATACGTGGATATCGCCTCGATTTCTCAATTTTCTCAACAGGACAAAATCAATAGGCCCATACACCCACTCTCCACCCACGCATTTTCCACCGACTAAGGGACAGACAAATAGTCGTGGATGGGTACACCACCGACTAAGGGACAGACACCGACTAAGGGACAGACACCGACTAAGGGACAGACACCGACTAAGGGACAGACACCGACTAAGGGACAGACAAATAGTCGTGGATGGGTAAGCTGCGGCATGCACTGCGCCTTGCTCTTAGCTATGCCTTGGCAAACTGATGGGCTGCCCGGGTCCGCTCTTGCCGGCTACTTCCAGCCGCCGCCGAGGGCTTTGGCTAGAGCGGCGAGTGAGATGCGGTGCTGGGCGTCCACCGCGCTAAGAGCGAGGCGGGTTTGCAGCACTGTGCGGTCGGCATCGACGACTTCGAGGTAGCTGGTGAGGCCCTGGTTGTAGCGTTCCTGTGAGAGTTGGCGGGTGTCTTTGGAGCTGGCTAGGGCGGCATCGAGCGCGCTGCGGGACCGCGCCAAGCCTTTGAGATCGGCCAAGGCATCTTCAACCTCGCGCAGGGCGACGAGCAACGTCTGGCGGTACCCGGCCAGGGCTTCGTCGTAGCTGCTGCGGGCCGCGGCGAGCCTAGACTGGTTGGCGCCGGCATTGAATACGGGAGCCACGGCCCCGGCACCCAGCGACAGGATGCGGCTTTCCGCGCTGAGGAAATTGGCGGCGTTAAGCGACTCCAGACCGGCTTCTCCCAGGAGGCTGAAATTCGGATAGAAAGCGGTTTGGGCGACGCCTATCTGGGCGTTGACGGCGCGCAAGTGAAGAGCGGCGGCGCGCACGTCGGGGCGGCGCAGCAGCACGCTGGCCGGCAAGCCGGCCAGGATAGTGGGCAGCGGCGGATTCACCACCTTGGCCGGCAGCGCAAAATCAGCTGGGCGGCTGCCGCACAACACGGCCAAGGCATGTTCCGCCGAGCCGCGCTGGCGTTGGACCACCGCCAGATCATTGTTGGCGAGTTCCAACTCTGTGCGGGCGCGACTGGTGGCCAAGCCGTCGGTCAGGCCGGCGTCGGTTTTGGTTTGCTGCAAATCGAGCGCCTCCTTGCGGCTGACCAGCGTGTCCCTAACGACGGCGTCCTGGACATCCAGCCCGCGCAACACGAAATATTGGCGCGCCACCTCGGTGGCCAGACCGAGGCGCTGCGCGTCAAACAGCGCGGCGCTCGCGTCGGCCTGGGCGGTCGAGCTTTCGAGCAAGCGCCGGTTGCGTCCCCACAGATCCGGATCGTAGGCGAGTTTGAAGCTGCCGCGGTAGTCCTCGTTGGTGAGCTTCATGAAGGGGAGGCTGGCCACATGCCCCGACGTGCGGTCGATGCCTGCGGAGGCGGCCACGTCCAAGGTGGGAAACAAACGGGCGCGATCCACTCCGACTAGGGCGCGGGCGGTTTCCACGCGGGCTTTGGCGGCGGCCAGATCGTTGTTGGCAGCCAACGAGCGCGCCACAAGTCGGTTGAGCTTGGCGTCGCCAAAAAGTTTCCACCAGTCATCTGGCAGGTGTTGGGTGGTGCTGTTGCGAGTTTCCTTCCATTGGTTGGAGCCGCTGGCAAGGGGCAGCTTGAAATCCGGGCCGATTCGGCATGAGCCGAGCAACAAGGCGGTGGGCAGCAGCAACAGACGTGGATTCATGGGGAGAAAGGCGGTTGGCGGGCGTCGGCGTCCAAGGGCGGAAATGGCTCGTGGTTGGGGTGGCGATGCGGCATCAAGCGTATGCCAAACTCACTGCCGAAGGCAGTGAGCTAAGGCCAAGCCACGCCAAACTCAAGCCCAATTGCAGCGCTCGCGCGGTTCTATCAATCGCAAAGGGCACGTCTTGTTCTTCTTTCAGCTTTGAGGCGCCCCTCAGGGGTGAAAAAATCGGCACGCCCAATTCCACCAACAAAACCTGATCTCGACCGCTATTTCACGGAGTTGACATGGTAAGCCCGGCGATTTTCAATCAAACCGACGAGCAATTTGTACTCGGCATGCGCCTGGCAGAGGGTTCGATTCATTTCGGAGACAATCCGCCCTACCTGCCCTTCCTGTGGATCATGGACAAAAAGGCCGCCGCTGCCGCGATGCAACGCGTGGACGCCAAGTGATTCGGCAGGCTTATGGGGTGGTGACACGTGCCAGCAAGCTGGCTTCACCGGGCGGGGGCGAGCCCCCGCACTCCCTGCAAGCGCTCACCCACGGAGTGCGACGACTTGTCGCCGCCTTGCGCTTAGGGCGGACTTGTCCACTGCGGCGCGGCGCGGCCAATGGTGTGCCGGTGGCTCGTCGCACTTCCGGGGCGCTGGCGCACTCCGGGAGTGCGACAGCTTGCTGTCGCCAGGCCAAGCCAGCTTGCTGGCGAGTGCGCATCTCAGTGACAGCTAATAAACGGCTCCGCGCCACGCCGGGCAAGCCCGCCCAGCCACCAGGCGGGGGCGAGCCACCGCACTCAAGGAGGGTTTTTTGGGGGGACACGTGGCGCGCATTGACATTTTGCCCGGGCCCGTCTTAAGTTGCTGCCGATGCGGATTGGCCTATGCGTGATGGTGCTTGGACTGGCGGTGTCATCACTCGGATGCGGGCTGGTGCACTATGGCAACACGTGGAAAGTCGCGGTGGCCAATCAGGTGGACCGCTTGGGCTACAGCAATTGGATCGTCATCGCCGAGGCCTCACTGCCCGCGCAAAACCGTCCGGGCATCCGCCAGGTGACGGCCAACGTGGAGAGCCCCGAGGTGCTCGACTACGTGCTCAGTACCTTGGAGAAAACCCAACGGGTGCGGCCGCAAATCTACCTGACCCGCGAACTGAGTGCCCTCGACAACGATTATACCCCCGGCATCGACGAGCACCGCCGCCATCTGACCACCGCACTGCGTTCCCACGAAACGACCGAACTGGAGCAACAATCGCTGCTGACACTGTTGGAAGACGCCAGCCACAACTTCGATGTGCTGGTCATCCGCACGCCCACCTCCTTGCCCTACACCTCGATGTTCATTGAATTGCAGCCCGGCTACTGGGATGCGGAGTCCGAAATCCGCCTGCGCGAACGAATTTCACGCGAACGCATGGATAAGCTCGCACGCCCCACCCTCTAACCTGCATGCTGCGCCGCGTGAGCCGTAAAGACGAAGAACTCCGCCATGAACGTGAAGCTGCCTGGGTCGGTGATGCCGTACTCGCGTTGTTTGCCCGCCAATTTGTCCTGCGTGAACGCCAAACCATGGATGGCGAGTGGTTCACCCGCCTGACTTCCAATGAGTTTCTCAGCGCTTTCGGCAACCCCACGCGGGTCGAGGCCGGCATCGGCAAACGCTACCTAGAGGGCGGTCTGGAGGCCGCCTTCGAGTGGATGGACGCCGAACTCATCCCCCTGTTCCGCAAGCAAATCGCCAAACGCGGATAGCGCGCGGTAACAGGTGCAGCGCATTCTAGCGGCGCGTCTATGACCGCCAATGCCCATGAATCGCCAATGCATCTCATTCGCATCGACGCTCACAGAGCGCCGCCACAATGCGGCAGGTCCCAGCGCCGCGTTTTTGTTGGAAAAATCCGCGGGGCCGCGCCGCTTCCCCAGCGTGACGGATGCCACCAATGAAATCGCCGACTCGCCGGTATGGGCACGCGCCGACGCCTTTGCCCCCGCCCCGCAGGGCTGGGGCTGGCTCGATGTGAAACGGCGCCAACACCCCAGCGAGTCGTTCGAGGCGCTGGCCAAGGCCGTGCGCGACGACCGCCAAAGCACGATTTTGCTGGTGTGGACGCCGGAGCAGGCCCGCATGTGCCTGCCCGAAGAGGTCGACGGGCTGGATGCAGCGATGGCGGTGGCCCGCGAGCGCTGGACGCAGGATGACCTGAGCGCCGCAACTACACGCCTGCGCTGGTTCAGCATCTTGCTGGCGGGCTTTGCCACGCAGGCATTTTTTCAAGCGATGACTCAGCTCGCCAAGGCCGCCGCCCACTTCGGGCAGGTGTTGGAGTGGCGCCAACGCGTCATGTTGGCGGGTCGAGCGGTGCTAGGCTCGATGCCTCTAGGTTTGGCGATGCTGTTGTTCGTGATGTTTGGATTCATTCCGTGGTATCAAGCCCGCAAGCGCCGCGCTGAGCTTGCGTCCTGGAACCCCGCAGGCACCGCCGCACGGGTTCCCGCCCTGCGCTTCGAAACTTGGCTCGAACTCCAGCGCGCCCCGACCACGATGGTCCTGCTAAGCCTAATGGGCCTCGTCGGCCTGGCCCAATTACTGCCGGGTGACTCGATTGCGGCGGCCGGGCTGGTCAAGTCCGACTATCTGCGCGGCGAGTGGTGGCGGCTGTTCACCGCGCCATTCCTGCACGGCAATATCGTGCATTTCCTCATGAATATGGCGGCTCTGGCCTACCTCGGCAAGCGCTTGGAGGTGTTTGCCCGCTGGCCGCACCTGGCATTGGTGTTTGTGTTTGCCGCAGTGGTCGGCGGCGATGCCTCGGCCATGTGGGTGAAAGCCAACTCGGTGGGGGCCTCCGGCGGCCTGATGGGTTGGCTCGGGTTTCTCATCGTCTTCGAAACCCTCCACGGCAAACTCGCCCCGCGCTCCGCCAGACGCCGCCTCATTGCCGGCGTTCTGCTCACCGCTGGCATCGGCCTGCTCGGCTACCGCTTCATCGACAATGCCGCCCACCTCGGCGGACTACTCGCGGGCATGACCTATGCCGCCATCGTGTTTCCCAAAAGCGCCTCGCCCAAACGCCCCGGCAGCACCTTCACCGATCTGCTAGCCGGCAGTGCCGCGCTGGCCGTGTTGGTGGCCGCCGCCGGCCTGGCGATCTGGCACATCGCGGGAGCCGGCGCGGTCCACTGATGCCGCCTCACAGGAGGATGATTCTAAAAAACCGCAGTTAGATGGCAATCCGACGGTACCTTCACCACGAAGGAACAGATTAGATCGGGTGACACGGATGGAATGGAAAGTTGATTGTAGGGCTCCAATTCACCCAACAGGTGCAGTGATCATTTTCCATAACGCATTCGTCATTCGTAAAATCCTTGTAATCCGCGATTATCCACGTCTCGCACCACCATCTACCCCAACGCTGTAGTTTCTTCACCCGGTCCACCCTTGGTTTTGCCGCGCACGAGGCGTGCCTCGCGGAAAAAACCCTGCAACAAGCCCAGGCATTCCTCGCCCAAGACCCCGGCACTCACCTCGCAGCGGTGATTGAGCGGCGGATTTGAATCCAACAAATTAATCCAGCTGCCCGCCGCACCGCTTTTGGGATCGGGGCAGCCGTATACCACCCGCTCCGGGCGGCAATGCACGATGGCCCCGGCGCACATCGGGCATGGCTCCTTGGTGACGTACAGCGTGCATTTTTCCAATCGCCAATTGCCGATCGCTTGTTGGGCGATGCCCAAGGCGAGCATTTCGGCATGGGCGGTGGCGTCTTGGAGGGTTTCGACCTGATTCCAAGCCCGCGCTATCACCCGCCCCTCGTGCACCACCACCGCGCCCACCGGCACCTCGGTGGCTGCGTACGCCTTGCGTGCCTCGCGCAGCGCCTGGCTCATGAAATACTCGTCACTCTGCAAATCGATGATCAATGGTTGCGGGTCCACGCCCGCAGGCATAGCCAGTCTGGCAGCTCCTGCCAAGCGGCATCGGAGAATTCACAACTTGTTCACCAACGCAAGACTTCGCATCTCCCTCACGTTGCTCGCTGTGCTGGTGGTGGGAGCGGTCACCCTGCAGAAGGCTATTTTTTCTTGAACGCGCGCGGACTGATATCACGGTGTACACGCTTGCCGCGCAGGCGGTACTCGATAGCAGGGACATTTATGGGTTAGCGAATGTGCGGGGTTGGAAATATGTCTATCCACCGCTCTTTGCCATCGCGATGGTCCCGTTGGCTAAACCCCCACTGTGGGCTGCCGTCACCGCTTGGCATCGTCCACCCTGGTCATTTTATTCATCACCATCACCACCCGCAACTGCGTTGAAATTGCCAAATTTTATGGTGTGCTCTGCTGGGGCACTCTCTGCCTCTGGCTCACCTGCATGATCTTTTGCCTCAGGGGCACCGACCAACCTCACAATCTTGCCACCTCAAGCGAATTGCCTGATGCACGCGCTGCGCTTGGAATGACCCACAAGCTTTCCGGGCGCTTTTTCCCACGGAAAAGTAACTTTTGATGAATTTGGCTGCAACTACTCCCGTTGTGCGGAGTTTCCTCAGTTGTCGCGGCTCGGCTCACTGCCACCGCTTTCCTAGCTAACAAAACAAACACCGTCATGAAAGCCACCATTGTTACCCTAAGCTCCCTGGCCATCGCCACCACACTATCGTTCGCCCAAAATACGCCAGCCGGACCGCCGAAAGGCCACCCTGGCGGACCTGAAGGCAAGCGCCCGCCACCGGAAGAAGTTTTCAAGAAACACGATACTAACGGCGACGGCGTGCTCAGTCTCGAAGAATTCAAGGCCTCGCACCGCGCCAAGAAGGATGAAACCAAGGCCGAGGAAAGGTACAAAAAAATGGACGCCAACGGTGATGGCAAGGTGACGCTTGAGGAATTCAAGGCGTTCCACCGCGAGCACAAGCCCGGTGGTCCCGGCGGCAAAGGTCACGGCCCAGCCAAAGGCGGCGAAGCTCCACCCGCTGCTCCGGCTGGGCAATAAGCCTCAATCCAATCACAGATTACCAAGCGGTTCCGCGCCCGTTGCACGAGCGCGGAACTGTCGTTTGCAGGGGGCAAGTGCAGATCAGCAGATACGCCGTAAGCTTCATACTTTTTGACGTCCTGATGACCGGGAAAGTATCTCGCCAGTTCCATGACCTGATCGACACGCTTGCCGACGCGCTAACCAAATATTGTTAGATCTTTTTCCCAGTGTCTCCTTGGGCACGTTCGTGTCCTTGCGCATCCGTTCAAACACCTCGACCTGCTTTTGTCGATATAGCGGAATGCTGCGCACCATAGCTTCCATCACGTCTTGCCTGAGATTGACCACCCGGGTCTTCGAGTCGATGGAATCCCTGAGCGTCGATAGGTTCTTAACAATATCTTTAATCTGTTTTTCGACCCGTGAATCCATGCCTGGCAAATCCTTCTTGAGCAACTCAAAGCGCTCCTCGCCATAAAGGGACAGTCCCAAAGTGGAGAAACCAGTTGACGGCGGGCGCAATCGGGGTGATATATCAAAATGAGACGGGCACGTTGGATTGTTCCTGTGACGCCTGGGTCGACAAGGCCAGTGAT
>WBXE01000028.1 GCA_008932955.1 Verrucomicrobiota bacterium | reverse complement strand
GGCGGTGGCAAGCCACCGCACTCCCTGGCTTGACCAGGCGGTGGCGAGCCACCGCAGTCCCTGGCTTGGTTAGGCGGTGGCGAGTCACCGCAGTCCTAGGCACACGCTCGCCAGCAAGCAGCCGCGCGGAGTGCGGGGGCTTGCCCCCGCCCGGGGAGGGGCGGGCTTGCCCGCCGTGGCGCGGAGCCGTGCATGAGGTGCCGCTGTGATGCACACGCGCCAGCAAGCTGGCCCGCCCCGGCGGTGGCAAGCCACCGCACTCCATGCCGCTGTGGCATCGGCAGCTCATGGACAGCTCCGCGCCCCGGCGGGCAAGCCCGCCCCGCCCCGGCGGTGGCAAGCCACCGCACTCCCCGCCCCGCCCAGGCGGTGGCGAGCCACCGCACTCCCTGGCTTGGCCAGGCGGTGGCGAGCCACCGCACTCCATGCCGCTGTGGCATCGGCAGCTCGTGGACAGCACCGCGCCAGCCGGCAGAAAATCCGGAATAAGCTTTCCCGCATGGCGGTTGCTTCGTCACACTCCGAGCATGCCTGCGCACACTGGAATTCTTTTGGTGGTGTCTGGCCCCTCGGGGTCGGGCAAGACCACCTTGTGTCGGCGTCTCGCCGCAGACCGCGAGGCCCATTATTCCATTTCCTGCTGCACCCGCCAACCGCGCCCCGGCGAAATCGCCGACCAAGACTATCATTTTTTATCGCGTGAGGCGTTTGCCGCGCGGGTTGCCGCCGGCGACTTTTTGGAACACGCGCTGGTGCATGGCAACCAATACGGCACGCTGCGCTCGGAAGTGCTCGGTTTCCTTGATGCCGGCACCGATGTGGTGATGGACATCGATGTGCAGGGCGCGGCGCAAGTGCGCGCCTGCACCAATCCGGCCATCCAACGGGCGCTAGTCGATTTGTTCGTCATGCCGCCCAGTGACGAGGAACTGCGGGCTCGCTTGACCGGGCGCGGCACCGATAGCCCGGACACCATTGCCTTGCGCATGACCAATGCAATCGGCGAAATGCGCCATTGGCCGAGTTATACCTATCGACTGCTATCCGCCACCCATGAGGAGGATTATGCTCGATTCAAGGCACTTCTAACTGCTGAGCGACTGCGGGTCAGCCGCCTCAACGGCCTCCCATCCCCCGCAGCAGAAATCACCCCGGCCTAACATCCAGCCCTAAAACCCAGGGTCCCCGCTAGTTTGTTGCGCCTCGCCTGATGGTTGGGCCACCACGATAGGCAAAATTAGCGTTGCCAATTTACCCGTCCTGGTATTGCCTCTGGGGTCGTCAGCGACGCGGGTGTAGTTCAATGGCAGAACGTGAGCTTCCCAAGCTTGAGGTGCGGGTTCGATTCCCGCCACCCGTACCCGCCAATAACCCCGTTTTCCTTATTTTTCAAGGGATTTGGCGATCCAGAAAGTTCCGACGCGTTGCGTCACACTGCGGGACTTCGCGCCAAAATGAGACAAATCGGCGTCACAAAACGTCACAAAACGTACCCCCCCCACTTGACGCCCGCCCCGCGCCCCGCCGTGCACGATGGGCTCAGACGCGCATTTGTGGCAGTATCCGCCCCGTGAGCAACTGGAAGAGCAGACTGGTCCTAAACAAGCTGAGTGAGGGCAGCACGCTGGCTGAGGCGGCGGCAGGAATGACCCGGCAAGGCATCTGGTGGCGCTGTCGGATTTCCCCCGCCTTTGCTGCTGCGGTCAAGAATGCACGGAAGATGGGCCTGGCTGAGCGAACTTACCGAATGTAGCTCCGTCACCCCTTCCGGGGAATGCGGATCCGTCCTGTTCTTCTCTACTTTCTTCACTTCGCAATGAATCAAACTCCTCCCCAGCCCAACAGCACCGGTCTTTGCGACAATTGGTGGCGAGACTGGCCAAAGACCTCACCGTCCGGCACGGCAAAGGATTCAGTCGCAGCAATGTCATGATGATGAGGGCCTTTTGTCTGGCATTCCCAAAAGTCCAGACGCTGTCTAGACTTTTGAGTGGGTCCCATTACGTCGAGTTGCTCTCGATTGATGACACCCTGGAACTCGGCAAGGGCTTCACCTTCGTCGGCAGGCAATACCGCATCACTCTCAACAACACTCACTACCGGGTCGATCTCGTCTTTTATCACCGCATCCTCCGCTGCTTCGTCCTGATCGATTTGAAAATCAACGACGTCGAACATCACGACATCGGCCAGATGAACATGTATCTCGGCTACTTCGCCACCGAGGAAAATTCCGAGGGCGATAACCCGCCCATCGGTATCATCCTCACCCGCAACAAGGACGAGCTGCTCGTCGAATACGCCACCTATCAGATGAACAGCCAGCTCTTTGTCCAAAAATACCAACTCTACCTACCCGACCGGGAGGAACTCCGCCGCGAGCTGGAACTCACCTTGCAACTCGCCGAAGATCGCGCCAGCGAAGAAAACTGATCCCCATGTCCGACCTCCGACCCGCCATCGAGTCCGCCCTCACAGCCCTCGCCTGCGGCCCGCTCCGGGACCCGGCGAAAAACCTACTCAAAACTCTCGGCTACCAAAGCGACCGCACCCTCAATCTCGAAGGATCAAAACCCCATGCCTTCCTCGACCTCCTCGCCATCATCAAACAGGAGGGCCGGGTGTAATGACGAATAACGAAACCTGAAACCATGAGTAACGAAATCACACCCTTTGAGGAAATCCGCCGCACCAACCCGGCGGGCAATGAATTCTGGTCCAGCCGGGACTTCGCCCGCGTGCTTGGCTACGCGGATTACCGGAATTTCCAATCCGTCATCGAATCCGCCCGCAGCGCCTGTTTCAACAGCGGCCAACGGGTGGACGATCATTTCGTTGAGGTCACCGATATGATCGAAGTGGGCAAAGGTGCGAGGCGACCGGCTATCGACGAGTGGATTGCCAATTGTGACGAGGCAACGCTAGAAGATCATCTAGCGTCCTGCGGGGATCATCAGGGAATCGCGACAGCGCGGGCGTGGCTGCTTGTTGCGACGGATTGTCCAGATCGGCTCACGGGTTATTGAGCTCTAGCGTAGAGCCGACCTGCTTGCGGATGATGGAAAGCTTGAGCTTAGTGCCGGGTGCTTGGGCAGAGCACTGTTTCAATTCGGAATCCGTCTTGACCGGTTGACCGTTGCAGGCGCGAATGACATCATCCTTGCGCAGCCCGGCCTTGGCAGCGGGACTCTCAGCGGCAACCTCGAGCACCAGCACGCCGGTCTCATCAGGCAAGCCGTAGGCGGATCGCTCACCAAGACCGGAGATGCTCCGCAGCTGCGCTTGCCAAAGGACCGTGACGGGTTCAACCGCTGGCGATTTCCTGCCTGAAGCGTCATGCTTTTTCAACACGGGAATGATCGGCGTGCGGGCAATGGCTTTCAACTCAGGTTTTTGCACGCCGAACTGATCCATCGGAAAATTAACAAACCCCAAGTGCAAGGCCGGCGAACCTTCCTTCACGCGAAAATCCCCGACGGCCGCATCGACAAACATGGCATCGGCTACGCTCGAATGTTCGTCACGCTGGGATTTTTCGGCTAGTTTCGTGGCGGGGATAGGCTGGGTGATGCCCTCTTGATGGACGAGATTATAGTCCATTTCCTTACCCCAAGGCGTTTTCGGCATATCGGCGGGCAGGTAGTGGTCGCTTAGCATGATATTGCGGCGGAAGACATCCTCGCAGTGCTGGTACCAGCAATGCGGATGAAACCCATTGTTGATCATGATATTATTTTCCACCACGCGGTAATAACCCTCGCGCGTCTTAAGCCCGCCGTTGAGGCACAGATTGTTGTAGATGAGAAAATTGCCAGAGCCATCATCGAGGTCAATGTCCCAGCCGTGATCGCAACGCCAGCGGCTGTTGCGGATGATCGTGGGCTTGAGCGCATCGAGCAGCACCACTTCCTTGTTAGCATCCCAATCCGCGGTTTTGTTCAAGTCCAGCCCGGCCAATCCCCAAAACCGGTCGCGGCCCCAGGAATTGAAGGCCCCGTGATCGCTCGTTTCCTTGACCGTGTCGAAGACGTCGCAAAACTCAATGAGATGACCGCCCCAGCAGCCATCGCCAATGTTGATACCGGCGCGCGGCACGTCATAAATGGAACAATGCCGCACCGTGATGCTCTGCGCCAATTCGATCTGCACCGGAGCCACCTGTTTTTCAACCTGGCCGCAAAGATAGATTAGACTGTCATCCACCAGGCAGTCCGCCGGATAATTGTCGCTCTTCGGGCCGGGCGTCCGATCGAGGTTATCCAGTGACTGGGAATGGTCGTTCCAATCGCGCGGCACCCGGGCGGCATCGCGGTCACCGACAAAGGACACGCCGCTGGCACCGATCTTGGCAATGTGACACCCCCGCACCGTGACTCTGCGGTTGTAGTTATTCACAAAGACGGCATTGCCGCCGATGTGATCGATGCAACAATCCTCAATTGCGCAGTCCTCAGTTCCAGTTAGAAAGAGCGCGCCGCCGCGGTAAACCGTCCAGTCACTGCGCACCAAGGGCTCCTTGGTGTCCATGAACGTGCGCGCCGCATGGCGGAAGGTCAGCCCTTTAAAGCTAACAAACCTTACTGGAGCCTTGTCTGAGCCACGCAATTCAACGAGGTGCGGGAGGCGCACGGATTCGATAAGCGCCTTGGCGAGGTCGAGCCCCGGCGGCGGATAGAAGTAGAGGATGTGGGTCTTGTGATCGAGAAACCATTCACCTGGGGCATCGAGTTCCTCAAAGATATTTTCCACGAAGCGGATTTGGTGCATGCCCATGGGGCGGTTGTTCTGCCAGCCACCCTCATAAGTAATCTTGTTGTCAGCGTCCTTGCCGGTCATGAGATAGTGCATGCCACCCCACTGGCCTTCATGCAGGACATGGATGAATCCGCCAGCAGGATCTTTCCAGCGGGCGGCGCGTTGCGGGCTAAACGCATCCTTGGCCCAGCCATTGAAGTGACGCTCGTTGGGATCAAAGTTGGGATAGCGTGCCATCGACTGGCTCTCGCCATTGACAAACAATTGGTCGGTGGTGAAGCCTGCGGGCATTTTGGTCTGCATGATGCCATCCTTGTAAGGGGTCCACTGCAAATCCGTTAGCCGCACGCCGCCACTTATCACCGCCCGCTCCTTGGCAAATGCCTGATACACCACCGGTTTCTCCTTGGCTCCGGAATCGCTGGCAGTGAGAACCAGCGCTTCGGGCAAATAGTACGTCCCTTCCCTCAAAAAAATGTTCACCGCTTCCCGTCCAGCGGACTTGCGAGCCTCCAGTTGCGCCTGCTTCAAGGTCGCAAACGCTTGACTCAGTGTCCCCGGGTTCTGATCACTGCCGGTCGGCGCCACATACAGGTCCACCGCCTGCGCCCAACTCGTCGCCATCACCGCCGACACGTATAAAAGAATGGTTATTTTCATTGGTTATTACTTTCTCCTGGGGCAGCCCCCGAAATTTGGCCACCCAGTAGCGGCTCAGGCTCGGATGGCTGTTGCGGGGAAGATGTATGGGTGCATGGGGGCGGCCGTCAATGGCTAAGTACATGGTCCGCGGAGAAGGATCACGGCAGCGGTTGGGTGAATTGGAGCCCAGCCATTCACGCTTCCTTCTATCCGTTCTCATCGGTTCAGCCGCAGTGCAAATTCCGCCGGATGGGCGATTTGACGGCGCTTATGAGCTTGAATGAATGAACCGGACGAAGCTCGCCTTGCGTTTGGGGCAAGGATGCGCACACTGCGCCGCGGCATGTCTTGGGTAGAAATCATTGCACTGGTCTTGGCAGGGGCCGCCGCGGGCATGATCAATGCGGTGGCGGGCGGCGGTACTTTGCTGACGTTTCCGGCGTTGCTGTATTTCGGCAGCTCGCCGATCATCGCCAATGCCACCAGCACCACCGCGCTGGTCATCGGCACGGCCGGGAGTATCTTCAGCTTCAAAGGTCACTTCCCTGCCGTCCGCCCTTGGATCGGCCGCATGGTCCCCGTGAGCCTACTGGGCGGCTGGCTCGGCAGCCTCCTACTCACCCGCAGTGGCGACCCATTGTTCGCTGCGCTGGTGCCTTATCTGATCCTGTTTGCCACGGTTTTATTTCTCCTTCAGGAAGGGCTCCGCAAATGGTTAGGACCGCCTAACCCTGACGCTCAGCCCCGCCACATCACGACTCCCTGGCTTGCCGTGGGGTTCCAATTCGCCGTTGCGCTCTATGGCGGCTACTTCGGCGCGGGCATCGGCATCCTCATGCTTGCCTCGCTGGGCTTCCTCGGCCTGAAGGATATTCACCAAATGAATGCCCTGAAAAACTTGCTCGGCTCGCTGATCAATCTGGTCGCCGCCGCCTGGTTCGTCGCCAGTGGCATGGTCGATTGGAGCAAAGCCGGCGTCATGTGCGTCGGCGCTCTGGCCGGTTATTACCTCGGTGCCAGCTTGTCGCAGCGCATCCCCCGCCCCCTCGTGCGCCACGCCGTGACGACCATCGGTTTCACCATCTCCGCCATCTTGATCTATCGCCGCTTCGCCTAACCCCCATTTTTTGGGACCTCGGCAGCCAAAAAACCTGGATTTTCCTAGTTCGGTGGATATTTTGGCCGCGCGTGCCTGTGCCAGCTGCACACTTGGCCTTGCATTGCCGCCGCGGCTCGCTAGGCTGCGCGGCGTGACCCGCCACCGCACCGACGACCTCCGCATTGCCGGCCTCAACCCGCTGATTTCCCCGGCGGTGCTGGCCTATTATTTGCCAGTAACCGATCAGGCATCGGAATTAGTGGCCAGCACCCGTGAGCAGGCGGAGGCGATTGTGCGCGGCAAGGATGACCGCTTGCTGGCAGTGGTGGGCCCATGTTCGATCCATGATCCTGAAGCGGCGATGGAATATGGCAGCCGCCTGCTAGAGCAAGCCACGCGGCTGCAGGACGATTTGCTCATCATCATGCGGGTATATTTTGAGAAACCGCGGACCACGGTTGGCTGGAAGGGCTTGATCAATGATCCGCATCTCGACGACTCATTTGACATCAACCACGGGCTGCGGATTGCCCGCAAACTTCTCTTGGATCTGACCTCCCTGGGCATGCCGGCAGGCACCGAGTTTCTGGATACGATTTCCCCGCAATACATCGCGGATTTGATTGCCTGGGGTGCCATCGGCGCACGCACCACCGAGTCCCAGATCCATCGCGAACTCGCCTCCGGCCTGTCGATGCCCGTGGGGTTCAAAAATGGCACCGGCGGCTCGATCCAAATCGCGCTCGACGCAATCCAATCCGCATCCCATCCGCACCATTTTCTATCTGTCACCAAGCAGGGGGTATCAGCGATCATTTCCACGGCTGGCAACGCCAGCTGTCATCTGATTTTGCGGGGCGGGAAAGCCGGTCCGAACTATGACCAGGCGAGCATTGACGAGGTGGAGACGATGCTCCGCAAACAGGAATTGCCGCCCTATGTGATGGTGGATTGCTCGCATGGCAATTCATCCAAGGACTACCGCAACCAGCCAAAGGTGGCCCGCAATCTCTGCCAACAACTCGCCGCCGGCTCGCGTGCCATCACCGCCGTGATGATCGAGTCTAACCTCGTCTCAGGTAACCAACCCGCTGGCTCCGACCTCTCGCGCTTGGTGTACGGCCAATCCGTCACTGACGCCTGTATCAACTGGGACAGCACCGTCGAAGTACTCGACGAGTTGGCCCTCGCCGTGCGCCAGCGCCGCGCGCAATCCTGACTGCAGCGAGGCATCTGAGATGACTTGTGGCGGCGCTCTGTGCACACCAGTGCCATGGTCAGCATTGTAGCGCCGTTCTGTGAGCGCCGATGCGCCAATGTGCCGCTGCAGTGAACAACTCATGATCAGCGCCGGTCGTAGACGCGCCGCTACAATGCCGCTGCAGTGACGGCGGTCACTCATCGAAGCGCCGCGAGACGCGACTGCCACGGCCTGCGGCGGGACGCCGCAGCTACCCGGGGAAGAGGCCGAGGCTGGCGTAGATTTCGCGGGTGGCGTGGCTCTTGTTGAGAGTGTAGAAATGGATGCCCGCTACGGCGTTATCCAACAAGCCGGCGCATTGCGCGGCGGCATAATGGATGCCGACGCGTTCGACCGCCTCGGGATGAGTGTTGGCACGCTCCAACGCTCGCAGCAACGCCGCTGGAAAACGCGCACCGGCGGCCAGTTCCGCCATCCGCTGCATGCCTTGCAGCGAGGTGACCGGCATGATGCCAGCAAGAATGGGAACCTCAATGCCCGCAAGCACACAGCGATCTCGAAAATCAAAAAAATCGTGGTTATCAAAAAATAATTGGCTGCAAATGTAGTCGGCACCCGCATCGACTTTTTGTTTGAGGAAATTGAGTTCCGTCAAACGATTCGGGGTATCGGGGTGGCCCTCAGGAAAACCGGCCACGCCGATGCCAAAGCCGCGCGGATCAGGGTGGCGGCCGCTGTCATTAAACTCGCGGATGTACGCCACCAGGTCGGCCGCATGCCGGAAGTCACCCCTCAACCAATCATAGTCCGGCTGGTCGCGCGGGGCGTCGCCGCGCAGGGCGAGGATGTTAGAGACACCGGCGGCAGCGTAGCGCTCGAGAATCGCCTCGACCTCGGCCTTGGAGTGGCCGACGCAGGTGAGGTGGGGCGTGGGAGGGATGGCGGTGGTTTGTTGGATGCGCACGACCAGGTCGTGGGTGAGTTCGCGGGTGCCGCCGCCAGCGCCGTAGGTAACTGAGACGAAGGCAGGGGCGAGTTGCTCGAGGTCGCGGATCGTCTGATAGAGATCTTCCCAGGCGGCGGCGGCACGCGGCGGGAAGAACTCGAAGGATAGCGAAGGTTTGCGGGAGGAGAGGATATCGCTGATGTGCATCGGCAAGGGGGAAATAGCGGTTAACTGGATGTTTGGCGAAACTTTTTGTCGATTGGGCAGTTTACTCTGGCACTCCCACGGTGCGGGGGCCTAATTAAACCATCTATCTCATGAAAACAATCCCAACTTCTCTCGTGCTGGCATGGATCTGGCTGCCCAGCCTGAGTTTGGCAGCTCCACAAGCCCCTGCAGGAGCCGCGGCAGCCGAGCGTGAAGGCCCTCGGGGCAGGCTGCAGCACTTTTTAGAGGTGTGGCAACTCGCCGATACGAATGGGGACGGGGCCTTGTCGCGGGACGAGTTTTTTGCCATAAAACGCGTGGAGCTCCTGCCGGAAGATAAGCGCGAGGACCTCTTCAAGCGTCTGGATAAGGATGGCGACGGGCTCCTGAGTCGCCAGGAATTGGAAGGGCTGGTTAAACCCAAGGATGGCAAACGTCAGTGGATGCAACACCTGTGGGACTTGGATACCAACAAAGACGGCGTGATCACCCTGGACGAGTTCAAGGCCGGCGAATTCGTCAAAAAACTCCCGCTCGCTCAGCAGGATGCGCTGTTTCGCCGCCTCGACGTCAATGGCGACGGAGTGATTTCTCCAGCAGATCATCCGGCGGGACCGCCGCACGATCCGCGCCGCTTGTTCCGCCTCCTCGACAAGGATGGGGACGGGCTGCTGACATTTGAAGAATTTAGGAAGGCACCGTTTGTCAGAGGCCTGGACGAAAAACAACAGAGAGCTCGCTTTGACAAATTGGACCGCAACCAGGACGCCAAAATCGATGCCAGTGAGTTCCCTCATCCTGAGCGCAAACCCGATAGCAAACCCGATAGCAAACCGGATCGTGTGCCGGATGGCGCGCCGAACTAAAGCGGCGGGCAGGATGCCCGCGCCACAGGTGACCAGGGCATCCCGCCCGGAGCCTCGGTTCTAACAACGAAGGGCGCTTCGTCAGCAGGCTCGGGCAAGATACCCGCGTTTTTTTGATTGTGAAACTAGGCGCAGTGGGCTGTGAATGGGCCGGTGAGCACGCAGCCCCATCATGTATTGCCCCGGCCGGCGATGGCGGGAGAGTTGGTCCCGGCGGATTATTTCCGGCGACTGGAGCTGGCCGAGCTGTGCCGCGACGGCCGACCGCTGGAGCTAGATCTGGGCTGCGGCGATGGCGCGTTTCTGGTGGCCATGGCACGCGAGTTTCCGGAACGGGATTTCCTCGGTGTGGAGCGCTTGTTAGGAAGGGTGCGCAAGGTGTGCAAGAAGCTCACGCGCAATGAGTTGGCCAATGGCCGGGTGTTGCGCCTGGAGAGCCGCTACACGGTTGAGTGGCTGCTGCCGGAGGCGAGTGTGGCGCGTTTGCACCTGCTGTGCCCGGACCCGTGGCCGAAGCTGCGACACCACCGCCGCCGGCTGGTGCAGGTGGAGTTTGTCGAGGCGGTGCGGCGGGCCTTGCTGCCGGGCGGAGAGTTTCTATTCATGACCGATCATGAGGAATACTGCGCTTGGACCGCCGATCAAGTGGCCGCTCACGGCGGATTTGAACCGTTGGAATGGCCGGAACACGCGTTTTTCTATCCCAAGACAGATTTCCAAAGGCAGTGGGAGGCTGAGGGCAAAACGATGTGGCGACTGCGCTGGCGCAAGCCGCTGGCACCGGCAGCCGAGGGCGCAGCCTAGGAAGTTGACATTACCCAAGCGGCCGTGCATCTAGGTGTCGGCCATGGCTCTGCCTTGGCTTCATTTCCCCGTCGCCAATCGCTCAGCCCATCCCCCAGCCATGTTTCCCAAACCTCCCCATAAGTTGCACGCCACGATCTATCTGCCGCTACTCAGCTTGATCTGCCTGCTCGCCACCCTTGGCGCAGCGCCGTGGTGCCGGGCCGACGTGAAAAGTGATTTTGTCCAACCGCCGCTGAAATTCCGTGCGCGGCCGCTGTGGTTTTGGAACAACACGGCGGTGACTGCAGCTGGCGTTGAAGAACAATTGCAGGGTGCCCGCGACCGCAGCGGCTACGGCGGAATGGCGCCGCTGCCATTCGGGGATAAATTCACGCCTAAATACCTCAGTGAAGAGTACTTCAATCTCTATGGCGCCACCGTCAACAAGGCCCGCAAACTGGGCATGTTCCTCACCATCTATGACGAATACGGGTTTCCCAGCGGCAGTGGCGGCGCCAATATGGGCGACGGTATCCCCCGCTTCAAAAATAAGTACCCCGACGCCACCCTCCGCCGCCTCGACAAATTGGAGGACGCCGTCACCGGCCCCGCCGCCTACACCAAAACCCTGCCCCCAGGCAAACTCATGAGCCTCGTCGCCATGAACACCGACACCAAACAGCGGGTGGACCTAACCGACAAAACGGCCGCCGGCTCCATCTCGTGGGACGTTCCCGCCGGCTCCTGGAAAATCATGACCTTCGTCTGCGTGCTGGACGGCGATCCCAACGTCGATTACCTCGACTCAGACCGCTGTGCCAAATATGTCGACATGGTCTATCAGCCATACTACGACCATTTTGGCAAAGACTTCGGCGCCACCATCGCCGGTGCATTTTACGACGAGCCCACCTTGTACCGCGCCCAAGGCCGCACCTGGACGGAGCGCTTCAACGAGAAATTCCAAGCCGCCTATGGCTTCAGTCCCACGGCTTATTATCCGGCCCTGTGGTATGACATCGGGCCGCAAACCCAAGCCGCCCGCAACTATCTATTTGGCTGCCGCGCCGAAATGTATGCCGCAGGCTATGCCAAAACCGTCCAGGACTGGTGCACCGCCCACGGCGGCATCCCGCTGCTTGGTCATCAGGACCAAGAAAACCTCAAAAATCCCGTTGGTGTCTCCGCCGACCTGATGAAATCCTACAGATACCAGGACGTGCCCGGCGTCGATAAAATCGGCTGGGACAACGACCCCGAAGCCTATTACAAAATCGTCAGCTCGGTCACCTATAACTGGGACAAGGCCCAGTCGATGACCGAAACCTACGGCGCCATGGGCAACCTGAGCTGGGACCGCTTGTACTCGGTGGTCATGGAACAATATGCCAAGGGCATCAATACCATCGTCCCGCACGGAGTCTGGTACAACCTCGACAAGGTCACCTATCTGCCGGAACTTTCATACCACAATGCACGCTATGCCGAGGGCCTGCCTGCCTATAACACCTACATCGGACGCCTCAATGTGCTGCTGCAAGCCCGCGGCCGCCATGTGGCAGACATCGCACTTATCTATCCAATCGCCACGCTGCAGGCTGGCTTTCATTTCGGTGGCGAGCTCGACCCGTATTCCGGCGGGGTGAACGTGCCAGAGGCGGATTACGTCTATCTGGGCGAACTGCTCTCCACCAAGGTCTGCCGCGATTTCACCTTCCTGCACCCGGAGGTGCTCGACGAGCGCTGCACGGTGGAGGGCGACACCCTCAAGCTCAATAACAAGGTCAATTACGAGAATTACAAGGTGGTGATTCTGCCGGGCCACCAGACGATCCGTTGGAGCAACCTGCAGAAACTCAAGGAGTATTACGCCAAGGGCGGCAAGGTCATTGCCACCGGCCAGTTGCCTAGCAAGTCGGCCGAGTTCGGCCACGATGCCGACGTGGTGGCGACCATCAAGGAGATGTTTCCCAAGGTTTCCCAACAGATCATCGCCACCGCTTGCTCAGAGTGGCGCGAAACCGGTGCCTACGAGGCCGCCAAGGCCATCGACGGCGATGCAAACACCCACTGGGCCCCGTCGGAGGCTGCCGCCAAGCAATGGTGGCTGGAGGTGAATTTCGGCAGCCCGCAAACCTTCAACTCAACGGTCATCGACGAGGACTCCAACCGGGTCAGCGCCTATCATATTGAAACTTGGGATGGCAAGACCTGGACTTCCTGCGCCAAGGGAACCACCCTCGGAAGCCATAAGACTGACAAGTTCGCGACTATAACTGCCTCGCGGGTGCGACTGGTGATTGACGGGGTGACAGCCTCCACCCCTGCGATCCGCGAGTTCGCGGTGCACCTCGATGCGGGGCCCAACCTCGCACACAGCGATGCGCTCATCGTGCAGGAAGGGGCTAACGGCGGGCGCTCTATCTATCTGAATTCACCTAACCAAACGAACCTGCGCCAGGCGCTCGACCTAGCCCTCAAAATCTATGACGTGGACACCCTCAGCGACCAGAAGCTGCGCTACATCCACCGGGTAGTCGGGGAGCACCAAGTGTACTTTTTTGCCAACCTCGCCGACAAGGCCACCGCGGCGACCGTGCGCTTGCGCGGCAAATTCACCCCCGAGGCATGGGACCCGCACACCGGCGAATTCTCAACTCCGGAATTCACCAACGCCGTTGAAGACGGCGAACCGGTTACCCTCGTGAAAGTGCCCTTGGAACCTGTTAAGTCGCGCTTTATCATTGGCAAGAACTGACCCCTTCGCCAACCAACTAGCCAGGGATCTGAGATGCACTGTAGCGCTGTCTATCACCGCCCATGCGCATGAGATGGCTCTTGGAGTGCGGCAGCTTGCTGCCGCCAGGCCAAGCCAGCTTGCTGGCGAGTGCCGGCCTGCCACTAGTCCATTGGCGGTTCAAGGGCCGCGGCGGTCATAGACGCGCCGCTACAATGCTCCAATGCTGGCCGGGAGCCGTGCTGGCGTTAGAGCATGGTGCTTGACGCAGCTGCCACCCCAGTGTACGAGCAGCGGCATGCCCACCCGACCCGCTGCTGCCATGCTACCCATTTACGTGTTTGCCTTCACGGCGTCTGCGGTGTTGGCGGACGGGCCGTTTTACGGAGACCCGCCGGATGCCACCCATCCATGGGCCATTCACGACATGAACCGGCCACAACCGCCACTCGTCAAGCCGGGCACTTTCAGCAGCCAAGAGCAACCCGGCCAAGCTCCCTCCGACGCGATTATCTTGTTTGACGGCACACCGGCCACGCTGGCCAAATGGGAATCTGATAAAAATCCGCCGGTGCCGACCCAGTGGGTGGTCAAGGATGGCACGCTGCAATGCGTGCCGGGCTCCGGCTTCATTCGCAGCAAGGAGGAATTCGGCGATTGCCAGCTCCACGTCGAGTGGGCCGCCCCGACCAAAGTCGAGGGCGACGGCCAAGGCCGTGGCAACAGCGGCATCTTCCTGATGGGCGAAACCGAAATCCAGGTGCTCGATAATTATAACAATCCAACCTATCCCGACGGCGCTGCCGGCGCCCTCTATGGCGTCAATCCACCGCATGCCAATGCCTTGCGCACCTCCGGCCAATGGCAAATATATGATATCATTTTCCGGCGGCCCATTTGGAAGGACGGCAAGCTGCTCGACAGCGGCCGCTACACCGTGATGCTCAATGGTGTGGTGATTCAGGACGCCACCCCGCTGGAAGGCGGCGGCGGCCACAAGGCCCGCAGCCATGACCGCTCAATGCCCGATAAAGGGCCGCTCAAGTTGCAAGATCACGGCAACCCGGTGCGCTATCGCAACATTTGGTATCGACTGCTGCCGGCGCGTGCCGTTGATGGCGGAGATATGGGTGCGATGCCCCCCGAGGCCGCCTCCGCCAAAAAGCAACAGATCGCCGCTGGCATCCGCGAAGCTGCCGCCAAGTTGCAGGGCCTAGCCAAACTGCGGCGCCAGATGGAATCGTTGTGCTATGCCCCGGATGCTGCCACCCTCGCAGCATCACAAGCCGGTGTCACCGCGTGGATCGCTACGCTAAAACAGACGCCCGCGGGTGACATGAATGCCAAAAAATCCGAGATCATGCAAATGCACGAGGCCGTTGACTACATGACCCACTTCAAGTTTTTCCCCGCTGAATTCACGGCCAGGGCGCAGATCGATTCAATCGTCGAAGCCAACGGTTGGAAAAAGTAAGCCGCGCCCAACCCGCTACCGGCTCAAGCAACTCGTGGCCAAGTTCCGCCTGGACTTCGGCGACAGCTTGTAAAGAGCGGAAGAAAAACTAACCGCAAAGCCGCAACGCGGGGCGCAAAGGACCGCGGAGCCAAAGCCGAATTCTTTTCGATAACCCATTCCACTTTGCGCCCCTTGGCGTCCTTTGCGGCTCTGCGGTAAATCTTCGAGTTAGTCGGGAGAACTCGGCAACAGGCGGATGCCCTTGTCGCTTAGCTCGATGGCGCGTTTGCGCAACAAGGCCCCGGTGGCCTGCTTGAACGTGCGCTTGCTCACGCCGAGTTCTTGGTGAATTTCCTCGGCCGGGCTGTGATCACCGAGCGCCCAATAGCCGCCGCGCGCCGCCACCTCGGCGAGAATCTGCTGCTCCAAATCACTGACCCGGTGCCGGCCCGGCGGGTGGAGCGTAAGGTCAATTTTGCCATCCGGGCGCAACCCGGCGATGTAGCCTTTGACGTGTTCGCCGGGCTGCATCGACTGAAATACCTCGTTGGCAAATAACAACCCGCTATGACTGCCGTTGATGATCGCCTTGTAGCCCAGTGGCGTTTTCCCATAAAGAATCAAATCCACCCTCTCGCCACCGCGCCACGGCGGGGGCCTTAGATCCAGGTGCCGCGCCAAGCGGGTGGTGGCGATGATGCGGCCGCTGGCTTCATCCAAGCGCACATAAACCAGATACGCATGGCCGAGCTCCAGGCGGATTTTTTGTTCGCGGAAAGGCACCAACAAATCCTTGGGTAGACCCCAATCCAGAAAGGCCCCCACCGGCGTGAGTTCCACCACTCGCAAGCGGGCGAACTCGCCGGGCATCGCCTTGGGCTGCTGCAGGGTGGCCACCGGCCGGTCCTCGGAATCCCGATAGATGAAAACCTCCACCAGCCCGCCGAGTTGCCAGGTGGCCGGCATCTCGCGGCGCGGCAACAGCACCTCGCCGAGCTCTCCGCCGTCTAGATACAATCCGAAGGGCTTCTCCCGCAGAATCTCCAATTTTACCCGCTCACCAATCTTTGCCATGCCCGAGTCTGCCTGCCTCCGCCGCCCGCGTCGATGCCCAATCACCCGACTTACCGTGTCCCGAGCCACAATGGGCGAAATATCCGGCTTGTTTGCGTGGTATAATGTGCACAGTTTTCCGCCCCAATCCTTCAGCGCCCTTATGAAACTCCCTCCTCACACCTCCTCCATCGCCGCAGCCGTCTTCATCGGCATCGGCGGATTTTTTATCGGCAAACTCACCACCCCCGATCCCCACGACGCGGCTGAGGCCTCCGCCCCTCAATCCAGATCCCTGCGCTCAAGCTCTCGCGCAAGCTACGCCGCCGACCACGCCACAGCGACCACCAAACGCAGCCGCCCCGATACCGGCCGCAGCCCCACCGCCGCAGAAAAACTCAAACGCCTCGAATCCATCGTCCGCGGCGCAAACGCCTTGGACCGCAATCGCGCCCTCCTCGCTTACATCGACCAACTCGCCCCGGCAGATTTTCAGGCCGCCATCGACAAATTCCGCGACCTCGGCATCACCGATAGCCGCCTCAGCGAGTACGCCATGTTGCTCACCGCTTGGTCGCAGGTCGATCCGACCACCGCGCTCGCCTACGCCCAAGCCAACACCCGCAGTGGCTTCGCCACCAGCACGATCCTCTCGACCTGGGCCGCCACCGATCCGGATGCCGCTATTCGCTGGGCCGAAGCCAACCACACCGGCACCGATGCCAACCCCTATCTCGCCGGCATCATCCGTACCCTCGGCGCCTCCGATCCCGCCCGGCCTCCCAACTGCTCACCGGCATGCCACGCAGTTACGAACGCGGCGAAGCCTTGGACGCCATGCTGCCCCACGTCCTAGCACAGGGCCCCGACGCCGCCCGCGCCTGGATTTCCGCCCTCACCGATGACTCGCTGCGCAACGGCTCGATGCTGCGCGCGGCCGAACAACTGGCCCAATCCGACCCTAAAGCCACTGCCGATTGGTTGCTGGCCAACCCCGGCGAAGCCACCAAACGCCGCCTCGACAACGTGCTGGCCACCTGGGCCAGCTCCGATAAATCAGCCGCCGTGGCCTATTTTGAGGCCCTGCCAAAAGGTGAGGAACGCAGCAACGCCTTGCGCGGCATCATTTCCGCCATCTCCAGCCAAGACCCGACCGCCGCCGCCGCAGTGCTCGACCGTCATGCCGCCGATGTGACCGACGGCGCGTTTCAAACGTTCGTTTGGCACTCGTTCGGCAGCGATCCAGCACTGGCCTTGAACTACGTCGGTCGCATTGCCGATCCTGGCAGCCAAGAGCGCATGTACTCCCGTACCCTGGATAATTGGCTCAACCGCGACCCGGTCGCCGCTCAAGCCTGGATACAGCGCAACGCCCTACCGGACAACGTCACGCGCCACCTCCAGGAGCGTGCCGCGCAAGCCCAGCCCTGAGCCCATGCGCGTCAAGCTAAGGAGTCACGACCTTATTGTCGT
>WBXE01000027.1 GCA_008932955.1 Verrucomicrobiota bacterium | reverse complement strand
GATTTCGGATTTCGGATTTCCGATTTCGGATTTCAGATTTCAGGTTTCGGGTTTCGGGTTTATGGCAGTCGGTGCGGCGTTAGATCAGGCCGCCGCACCTCTGAGCAGGTGGCCTCAGGGTTTCGTTATGGCGACGATTTCAACCTGATGGGGCTGCATGACGAGCGTCTTTTTGATCGCGGCAAAAAATTGCGGCATTTTGGCCAGGCGTTCCTTGAATGCCGCCGCGCGCTTGGTTTCGATATATTCCTTCTTGATGTCGAGAAAGTCGGGAATGTTGATGTCCGCGATCAGGACTCCCCGGAAAATCTGCCCGTGATAGTAGTTGTCCTTGGCCTGGAGGGCATCCGAAAAGGTTTTCACCTGGTCGGCGATCGGGCCGGCGGCGAGGACGGCGGCGGCGAGATTCACACCGGCGTTGAGCTCGGTATTGGAGTGCTCCGCGACTTTGATTCCGCCGAGCCGGATCTCATACTTGCCGGCCTTCAAGCCTGTGACTTTCAGGCGGTAATCGTTCAGCTCATCCAGAATGGCTGCCCATTGCAGCATGGGTTTCGCCTCTGCTGGGAAAAACGGCAGGGCGGCGTCGAGTTGCTTGAATTCGATCTTGCCGTCCGGCGCCACTTTCAGGCCGTCGATTTTGCAGTTCTGGGTTTTGACAACTTTGGCGGACGCCGCGTTGATTTCCGCCGAGGCAACCAGCGGCGGGAAGTTCATCCCCTTGAGGATGGCCGAGGCCATCAGCGCCTGGCCAGGAGGGCCCGGGTGGACCGCGTCGCCGCCGCCGATGAGGTTTTTGGGATCTGCGGCGCGCGCCTTGTCCATGGCGGCCATGAACGGATGGAGCTGATCCACGAACAGCGCGTTGCCGTTAGTCGCGGCGATCTGCTTGACGCCCGCCGAGTATTTTTCCAGAGTTTCATTGTAGCCCTTAATCGCCGGGCCGGACCCCGGATCCTCTTTCGGGCTGGGCGTACACCAGGCGACCCGCACGTTCGCGGCTTTTGCCTGATCAGCCATCCCCTGCAATCCGCCCATGAACGTCTTGAAGCCATTCTCTTCAAATGGAGCATAGCCGCCGTCGTTCATCCCAAAGTCCACCGTCATGACCGTCGGGCTGTTTGGCAGCACGTCGCGGGCGAAGCGGCTGTTACCACCCGTGGAGCGATCACCGCTGATGCCGACATTGACGAAAGTGATGTTCCAAGCCGGGAAGCGGGTGAGCGTCCAAGCCTCGACGTAGCGGCTGTACAGATATTGTTCGGTGATGCTGTCGCCCATCATCACCACTTTGTCACCGTCTTTGAAAAAGAAGCCTGCGGCATTGAGGGTGACGGCCGAGGCCAGGACGATGGATGCGACGAGTGGGAATTTAGTTAGTTTCATGATTTGGCTTTCCAGCGTTAGCTATATAGGCGGAATCAATCATAAATGACCTACAGCGCAATCCTTTTATCAAAAAAGTGATTCTTTTTGACTTTTCATGGCAGCGGATGGCTGGACACCGCCCATCGCGCCGGAAAAGCTCATCATCTCCCCGCCCGTGGCGACGTGATGTAAAATCGCCTTGCCCGAATTGCCATTGGCATTGCGGGGCAAACCCGCTCTTGAACGAAGGTGGCCCGGCTTGGCGCGAGGCTATGAGAGTCGTAACCCTTGATGATTTGACGCTCATTGAGCACCGGTCCTTCGATAATTGTCACTGGGAGGTTCACGGACCTCCAGGAACCGGAGAGTGGCTTTTGGGCCAGGCAGGTCCAGTTTTTGAGATCATCTGAAGCCCATACTTCACATACCACATCACTTGGCGTTGGACTCTCCATTCCGATACATGTCATAGCGCAGAACGCCTCCCAAACCCATTGAGACATAACCCCATGTGTCAACAATTGTATTGTTATAGACACTGACATTATTTGAACCAGACACGTTCATGCGTTGCCAGTCATGAACTAACAGATTGTTATAAACGAGTACATTTCTGCTTTTTTTCAACGAAAACAGCTCCCTGGAGGGTATGACTCATCCGGTTGTTGCGGATGACAATCGAATTTCCGCTGTTACAAGCATCGAACCGCACCCCGATGCCCTGGTTGTCGGAAATCTCACATTCTTCAATTGTCCTGCTGACATAGGCAATCATATAGCTCGAGAACACCCACTGCCTAGTGATTTCCTCCATCACCGCCGCGTTGAGATCACCAACCTCGCCGAGCCATACCTAAAGGGTTGCTGCTGTGGCGTCGCGATAGAACCATCCGGGTTACAGATCGGCCAGCTCTGTCCCCACCGGCGTGTACCAACAAGCTGAGCATTCATAAAACACCTCCTCCTTTCTGCAGGGAGACTAATCCTGCGGAGGAGATTCCACATCCCGCTGCCGGCTCTAAGAATGCTCGTGTTTTGCACCTTGTGGATTGACATTCGCGGGCCATTGTTCAGATTGCCCGCGCCACCCGTCGGGCAAATTTCTCTCGCCCAAGCCCCGCAGCGGCTGGACCCGGTAATGACCTAGGCGGCAGCTTTGAGTTAGCCTCCTTTATTTCTGTTAGCCTCCTATCCGCCATGCCCCCGCAACTCCAACCATACCTACCGGAAATTCTAACAGCCATCATTGCCCTTGGGGTTGGCTGGCTTGTGACCCAACTGATTGCCTCGGCCAAGCTATCGGCAGCCAAGGAACGCCTGAAAGCCGAGGAGCGGCGCGCCGCGGAAATCGAGGTGCGCTTAGCCCAAGCCACCGATGACGCCCAGCGCAACGAGCAGGAAGGCCAGACATTCCGCAACCAGCTCACCGAGATTCGCTCGCGCCTCGACGCGGAAAGCAAGGCCGCCGCGGACAAACAGGCGCTGCTGGAACGCGCCGAACTAAGACTCGCCGATACCTTCAAAGCCCTCTCCGCCGACGCCCTGCGCGGGTCATCGGAGCAATTTTTGCAACTTGCCAAAGCCTCCCTCAGCGCCCACACCGAGGAAGCCAAGGGCGATATAGAAAAGCGCCAGACGGCCATCGCCTCGCTGGTGCAACCGGTGGCCGAGAGCCTGGGAAAATTTGAATTGCGCCTCGGAGAAATCGAAAAAAGCCGAGCTGATGCGTACGCCGAACTGCGCACGCAGGTGCGCTCGCTCGGTGAGGGCCAGCTTGGCCTGCAGCGCGAAACCGCCGCGTTGGTGCGGGCACTGCGCCAGCCCACCGGCCGCGGTCAATGGGGCGAGATGCAATTGCGGCGGGTGGTGGAGCTGGCCGGGATGCAGGAGCATTGTGACTTTGAGACCCAGCACTCGACCACCACTGATGAAGGGAAAAACCTCCGTCCCGATCTGATTGTGCGGCTGCCCGGCGGCAAAACTATCGTGGTGGATTCAAAAACCCCGATGGATGCTTACCTCGACGCGCTGGAAACCAACGACGAGACGATCCGCGAGGAGGCGCTACATCGCCACGCCCGCCAGGTCCGCACCCATATCCAACAACTTTCCTCGAAGAATTACACCGCGCAATTTGCCCATGCGCCCGAGTTCACCGTGTTATTTTTGCCCAGCGAATCGTTTTTCTCTGCCGCACTGCAAAGTGACCCTGGCCTCATCGAACGCGGCGTGGACCAAGGCGTCATCCTCGCCACGCCGACCACCCTGATTGCCTTGCTGCGCGCCGTCGCCTACGGCTGGCGCCAGGAGTCGATCGCGGAAAACGCCCGCGAAATCTCCTTGCTCGGCCGCTCCCTCCACGAACGCCTCGGCAAACTCGCCGACCACTTTGGCAAACTCGGTCGCTCCCTCGGCAGCGCCGTCGATCATTACAACAGCGCCATCGGGTCCTTCGAAACCCGCGTCCTCATCAGCGCCCGCAAATTCGAGGACCTCAAAGCCGCCCCGCAAGCCGCCGTCATCACCCACCTCGAACCCATCGACAAGGTCCCCCGCTCGCTCCAGTCCCCCACCCCGCTGCTAGCCGCAGGCCCGGAGGCCCCCGAAGCACCACTACCCGCAGCGCCCCCGGTTGCCACCATCGCCACACCCGCAGCCGACGATTTCGGTTTCCTCTCAACGCCCGACGACGACTTCTCGTTCGCCCAAGCGCCCCCGTCGCGTGTCGGTCATGCGGCCGGCGACCTGCGCCACCCCCTTAGTTAGGATGGCTCTCCTGTGCAGACCCCTTGTCTTGGCTCGCTAGCCACGTCAGGGTCAGGTCGCAGGTGGGGGTCGGCGGGGCGCGGGTGGACCGCTCTGCATGGGGCGGCCGCCGGACATGTGACTGATGAGCCGCTCGTTGAATTCATCGGCCATGTTGTAGCCGAGGCTGCGGAGTTGTTGGTCCAGGGCGGCGATGGTGACCATGCGTGCGGTGTCGCGGCCGGGGCCGACGGGCACCTCGACCTGAACGACGTGCTGGCCGAGGATTTCGTAGGTATCCTGTTGCATGCCGCAGCGATCCACCTCGTTGAGGTCGGTGCCGGGTTTGAGCAAGACCACCAGATCGAGGCGTTTATCGGGGCGGATCGAGGTGAGGCCGTAAAGGTTGGCGATATTAATGATGCCAATACCGCGAATCTCCATGTAGCCGCGCGACAGGGCCGGCGCCGTGGCCACCAACTCACCGCCGACGTATTTGATAGATACCATGTCGTCAGCCACCAGCGAGGCTCCGCGCTCGATCAGACCGATGGCGGTTTCGCTTTTGCCCGCGCCGCTCTTGCCGATGATGAGAATGCCGATGCCGCGCATGTCCACCATGCAGCCGTGCACCGTCACGCTGGGGGCAAATTCATGCTCCAGACGGATGGTAGCGGCATTGAGGAAATTCATCGTCACCATCGAGGTGCCAAATACCGGGATGCCCTGATGGTTGGCCACTTGCAACAAGTCGTCGCCCAGATCCGCACTGCGGGCCACCACGATGCAGGGAATCTCGCGGTCACACATGCGCCGAAACCGGTCCGAGCGCAACGCATCGGGCAATTTTTTCAGATAGGACAACTCCGAGTTGCCGAGCACTTGTACGCGTTTGGGAGCAAAGTAGGAGAAAAAGCCGGCCAAGGCGAGTCCCGGCCGGTTCATCGCCGGCTCGCTGATAGGCCGGTCGAACCCGACTTCGTGGCCCAGCAGGACGAGATTGAGCTTTTCGGCATGGTTTTTGAAGAACTCACCAACCGAGATCGAGGCAACCGTTTTAACGCGTTGTGGGGGCATGGCCGGCACTCAAGCATATTCAAGACCTCTCGACACGCAAAAATTCCGCGAGCAAAAACTCTGGGACTTGACGCCCCCGGCCGCCGCTGGCAGGTTCGCCGCGCCATGCACACCGACCTCACACCGCTACTGGGCCGCACGCTTGCCGAAGGGAAAACCAAGTGCATTATCGAGAAAAAGGATGACCCGAGCCGGGTGATTTTGTTAGCCAAAGACGACATCACGGCTGGCGACGGAGCCAAGCACGACGTCATTCCGGACAAGGGACGCATTGCCACGCAGACCGCCTGCAATGTGTTTCGTTTGCTCAAAGACAGCCAGATCCCGGTGGCCTTCGACGCCCAGGGCGGGCCGGATTGGTTCATCGCGCCGAATTGCCAGATGCTGCCCTACGAGGTGGTCACCCGCCGCGAGGCGCACGGTTCCTTTCTCAAACGCGCCCCGCACCTCGCCAAGGGCCACCTGTTTTCCAAGCTCGTCGTCGAGTTTTTCCTCAAGACCCAGGACCGCCGCTGGCACGAGCACGACCTCACCTGCGACGACCCCTACATGATTTGGAACGAGGCGGAGGCCACCATCAGTCTGTTCCACCCCGCCCTGCCGTTTGCCACCCAGCAGCCGTTTCTCGTGCTGGCGGATAGCGAGGTATTCAGCCAACCGGGCGAAAGCGCGCTATTCGGGGAAATGTCCCGCCGCGCCCGCCAAACGTTTCTCGTCCTCGAAAAAGCCTGGCAACTCGAAGGCCGCAAGCTCGTCGATATGAAGGTCGAATTTGGCCGCGACCCCGCCGGCCAACTGCTCCTCGCCGACGTCATCGACAATGATTCCTGGCGCGTGCTGGAAGACGGCGCCTACATCGATAAGCAAATCTATCGGGATGGCGGCGAGTTGTCGGATGTCGTTAGGAGCTACCAACACGTCGAGAGCATCACCGCGCGCTTCAGACTGCCGCGCCAGCGGGTGATCCTGTGGGCAGGCTCGCCCACCGACGATCTCGGGCCACTCGCCGAGGCCGTCGCACGGCTGTCGGAGGGCCTGGTTCCCACCATCCAGATCGCCTGTTCGGTGCACAAGGAACCAGTCCGGGGCATGCTGGAATTGGCGCGGCTCACTCAGGAGCAGCCCGATTGCGTGATCATCGCCTGCATCGGCATGTCCAACGGTGCGGGACCCACGCTCTCCGCCGCCACCAGCGTGCCGGTCATCACCATCCCAGCCCATTACGCAAGCTTCCCCGACGATGTCTGGTCGTCGTTGCGCACGCCCAGCAAGGTGCCAGTGATGACCGTGCTCAACCCGACCAACGCCGCCCTCGCCGCCCTCGGCATTCTCGCCCTGCACAACCCCCAGCTCCACGCCTGCCTGCGCTACTCCATCGAGGAGCGCGGCACCAATGTCGTCGTACTGGAGTAGGCGCTTGTCATTACATGGGCTTTCATGAGGAGCGGCGACCTTACTGTCGCCTCTTCTAAGGATATCTGCAGAGGAAGAAGGGACATTAAGGTCCCTGCTCCTTGTGGCTTTTCATCGCTATCGCGCACAGCAGCGCACAATGACAAGCTGCCGCCCACCGCGGATTTGCCGCCCAGCCGTTGCATTTATACAAAAAAACGTGATTTTGCAATCTGCCGCTTGCCACGGGCGGACGGTCGCCTAGGCTCCGGCCACACACACTCATGAAAATTTGGCTCGACGGCAATCTGGTGGACGAATCGGCAGCGAAGATCTCAGTCTTTGATCACGGCCTGCTCTATGGCGACGGGGTTTTTGAGGGGATCCGGTTTTATAACGGCCGCATTTTCCGCTTGGAAGACCACATCCGGCGGCTCTTCGACTCGGCCCGCGCAATCGTACTCAACCCACCCTGGAGCCAGGAGGATATTTGCCGCTTCACCTGCGAGACGGTGGCCGCCAACGGCCTGAGCGACGGCTACATCCGCTTGGTGGTCACCCGCGGCTGTGGCGAGCTGGGCCTCAATCCGTACCTGTGTCCGCGGCCGTCGATGTTCATCATTGTCTCGACGATCAAGCTCTATCCGGAGGAACACTACACCAACGGCCTCGCCCTGATCACCTGCGCCACCCGCCGGCCGGCACCCGGCGCGCTGATGCCGCAAGTCAAAAGCCTCAATTACCTTAACAACATCATGGCCAAGGTGGAGGCGATTCAAGCCAACGCGCTGGAAGCGATCATGCTCAACGAGCAGGGCTATGTTGCCGAGTGCACCGGCGACAACCTCTTCATCATAAAAAACGGCGTTTTGCTCACCCCGCTCATCAGTGATGGCGCGCTGGATGGCATCACCCGCGGCGTCATCCTCGAATTGGCCGCCTCCCTCGGCATCCCATTCCAGGAACGCTCGCTCACCCGCTACGAAATTTTCATCGCCGATGAATGTTTCCTCACCGGCACTGCCGCGGAGGTCATCCCGGTGGTGTCGCTCGACCGCCGCAGCATCGGCAACGGCCAGCCCGGCCCCCTGACCCGCCGCTTTATCGAGGCTTTCAAACAACTCACCCAAACCAGCGGCACCCCATGCACCTGAGAGAACGAAAAAAATCCGTCCGTGGCGACGGCTTTTTCGTGGCATCCAGCAGCGCGCCCACCTAGGCTTGTCCGGATATGAAATGTGACTTTTGCGATTCGAAGGCCAGCGTCTTCCTCACCCAGCTCGTTGACGGGCAGATGAAGAAGGTAAGCCTGTGCGAAACCTGCGCCAAGGAGCGCGGGGTAACCGACCCGACGGGCTTCTCGCTAGCAGACTTGCTGCTAGGCGGAATCACTGGCGAGCTGGGGGGGCTGACCGGCGGCCAAGTGCCTGCCAGCAGCAGCGTCGGCGGCAACAAGACTTGCCCGGCCTGTGGCTTCACGCTGGAGGATTTGCGGCGGGTTCGGCGCTTTGGTTGTGCCGAGTGTTACACGATGTTCCGGGAGGAAATTTCGCCGATGTTGCGGGGTATGCACAAGGGAGCCAGCCATGTTGGCAAGGTTCCCGAAGGCCTCATGGCCCTGCAATTCAAGCACCAACGACTCCAAGACTTGCGCTCGCGACTCGAACATGCCGTCGCCTCGGAAAATTACGAGGAGGCCGCCGGCATCCGCGATGAAATCCACACCCTCGCCTTGCCATGATGCGTTTTTCCACTCTGATCAAAAATCCCGCCGATTGGATGACCGGTGGCGCGGCTGCACATGGAGCGGTGCTCACCTCGCGGATCCGTTTGGCGCGCAACCTGCGCCGCCAGCCATTTCCTGGCTGGGCCAAACGCGAGCAGCGCGCTCTGGCACTCGAATTAATGCGCCCCTCCATCGAGGCGCTCTCCGTGATGAAGGACGCTTTCTCGCAGGAACTCAGCGAGCTTTCCTCAGTCCAGAAACAGGTGCTCGTCGAGCGCCACCTCGTCTCGCGCGAACACGCCGCCCGCGGCGAGGGCTCCGCCGTGGTCATCGAACGCCGCCAGTCGTTTAGTTTCATGCTCAACGAGGAAGACCACCTGCGCATGCAGGCGATCCGCCCCGGCCTCCAACTCGCCACAGCCTACGAGGCGCTTACCGCCTTGGATACCGAACTGGAAGCCACCCTCGAATTCGCCTTCGACCCCTCCCTCGGCTACCTCACCACCTGCCCTACCAATCTGGGCACCGGTTTGCGCGCCTCGGTGATGTTGCACTTGCCAGGCTTGGTGCTCAGCGACCAAATCGGCCAGGTCCTCCAAGCCGTCGGCAAAATCGGCCTGGCCGTGCGCGGCCTCTACGGCGAAGGCACCGAGTCGCTGGGTCACCTCTATCAAATCTCCAACCAATCGACCCTCGGCGAGAGCGAGGAAACCATCATCCGGCGGCTCGAGAGGGTCATCGGCCAAGTCGCCCAACACGAGCAAAACGCCCGTGAAAAACTCGTCGAAGACGATCCGGAAATGGTCGCCGACAAAATCGGTCGGGCCTACGGCGTGTTGCGCCATGCCCACATCATCGACTCCAAGGAGGCTCTCAACCACCTGTCGTTATTGCGCTTGGGAGGCAGTCTGGGGTTTTTTGCGGCCGACACGATCCTGCTGTGCGATTCGCTCTTGATGGACATTCAGCCGGCCCATTTGCAATTGCACGCCCTGCGCAAACTCTCCCCCGAAGAACGCGATTCTATCCGCGCCCAAATCGTCCGCTCCCGCTTGCAATCCCTCCAATCCTCGGATACCAGTACCCCATCCCTTGGTCACCCACCCTCCGCGACGGCCCCTGCCAACCCCCCTGACGAATTATGAATAACTTCACCCCACGCGCCCAACAAGTCCTCGCCTTGGCTCGCAAGGAGGCCGACCGCTTCAGCCACGCCTACATCGGCACCGAACATTTGCTGCTGGGCCTCATCAAACTCGGCCAGGGTGTCGCCGTCAACGTCCTCCAACACATGGGCCTCGAACTCGAAGCCGTGCGCATGGAAGTGGAAAAGGAGGTCGGCTCCGGCCCCCCACAAAAATCCACCGGCACCATCCCTTACACCCCGCGCGTCAAAAAAGTCTTGGCCTTTGCTAACAAGGAGGCCAAGGCCCTCAACCATTCCTACGTCGGCACCGAGCATCTGCTCCTCGGCTTGCTGCGCGAAGGCGAGGGCATCGCCGCCCGCGTCCTGCGTCGACTCGAAGTGGACATCCAGCGCACCCGCAACGAAATCCTCGCCGAAATCGACCCGAATTTCTCGCCGGAGGATTACGCCGACGATGACGACGACGATGATGATGACGATCTCGAAGACGGCGACGGCCCGTTTGAGGAAGCCGATGCGCCAGCCCAAGGCAAACCGCAAGGCCAAGCCCAGGGCCAGGAAAGCCCCGGCAAAACCAAAACCCCGGCCATCAATGCCTTCGGCCGCGATTTGACCAAGGTGGCCCGCGAGGGCGGCCTCGATCCTGTCATTGGCCGCGAGAGTGAGATTGAACGGGTCATCCAAATCCTCTGCCGTCGCACCAAAAATAACCCCGTGCTCATCGGCGAAGCCGGCGTCGGCAAAACCGCCATCGTCGAAGGCCTCGCCCAGGAAATCGCCAGCGGCAACGTCCCCGAATTGCTCCGCGACCGCAAGGTCATCACCCTCGACCTCGCCCTGATGGTCGCCGGCACCAAGTACCGCGGCCAATTCGAGGAGCGCATCAAGGCAGTGATGGATGAAATCCGCAAGGCCAAGAACATCATCCTCTTCATCGACGAACTCCACACCATCGTCGGCGCCGGCTCCGCCGAGGGCACCATGGACGCTTCTAACATCATCAAGCCGGCCCTCAGCCGCGCCGAACTCCAATGCATCGGCGCCACCACCCTCAACGAATTCCGCAAGCACATCGAGAAGGATGCCGCCCTCGAACGCCGCTTCCAACAAGTCAAGGTCGACGAACCCTCCGTCAGCGACACCATCAAAATCCTCCAAGGCCTCCAGGAAAAATACGAAAGCCACCACAAGGCCAAGTACACCCCTGCTGCCATCGAGGCCTCGGTCAAGCTGACCTCGCGCTATCTAACCGCCCGCTTCCTGCCCGACAAGGCCATCGACGTGCTGGACGAAGCCGGAGCCCGCGCCCGCATCGGCACGCTCACCCGGCCGCCGGTCATCAAGGACTTCGAAGCGAAGATCGCCCTGATCAATCGCGACAAGGTAGCGGCCATTGCCGAACAGGATTTTGAAAAAGCCGCCGCCTTGCGCGACGCGGAAAAGCATACCAAAAAAGAACTCGAGGATACCCTCAAGCACTGGCGTGCCTCCTCCGAGGAAACCGTCGTCACCGTCACCGACGACGACATTATGGCGGTGGTTTCCAAATGGACCGGCGTGCCGCTGAGCCGCATGGAGGAAAAGGAAGCCGAAAAGCTCCTCAAGATGGAAGAAGAACTCAAAGGCCGTGTCATCGGTCAGAACGAGGCCGTCATCACCATTTCCAAAGCCCTGCGTCGCTCGCGTGCCGACCTCAAGGACCCGCGCCGCCCCATCGGTTCATTCCTCTTCCTCGGCCCCACCGGCGTCGGCAAAACCTATCTGGCGCGCCACCTCGCCGAGTTCATGTTCGGCGATGCGGATGCCCTCATCCAAATCGACATGTCTGAGTACATGGAAAAATTCACCTCCTCGCGCCTCATCGGTTCGCCACCAGGCTACATCGGGCATGAGGAAGGCGGTCAACTCTCCGAAGCCGTGCGACGCCGCCCCTATTCGGTGGTGCTCTTCGATGAAGTCGAAAAGGCCCATCCCGATGTGATGAACCTGATGCTGCAAATCCTCGAGGAAGGCACCATCACCGATTCGTTAGGGCGCAAGATCGACTTCCGCAACACCATCATCATCATGACCTCCAACGTCGGGGCCTCCGACATCAAGCGCCAGACGACCCTGGGCTTCGGCGCGATGACCCAGGATCTGGCCGATCATGAGGGCATGAAGGGCAAGATCCTCGAAGAAAGCAAGCGCTTCTTCAAACCTGAGTTTCTCAACCGCCTTGACGACATCGTGGTGTTTCACATGCTCGAAAAGAACGATCTCAATCAAATTGTGGATCTCGAAGTGGACAAACTCCTCAAGCGACTCCGCGAAAAGGACATCGTCTTCGTTCTCAGCGAAGACGCCCGCACCTGGCTCGCCACCAAAGGCTTCGATCCCGCTTACGGTGCGCGGCCAATGCGCCGCGCCGTCGAGCGCTACCTCGAAGATCCACTTGCCGAGGCCATCCTCCGCGGTGAGGTCAAACCCGGGTCACTGGTCAACGTCTCCCGCAAGCCCGACTCCGAGGAACTCCAGTTCGCCTCAATCCAGCCGGATTCCCAGCCCGCCACCGCCCAAGTCTAGCAGGGAACGACACTTGCCAAGTGTCGTGTGAGGAGGATAGGCAGCCTGCCTGTCATAGACGACGGGCTTCCAGCCTGTCGTTTCATTGGCAGACAGGCAAGGTGCCTGTTTTCCGCTCAGAGAGCGCCACCTGAGTCGCAACCACAGTACTCAGTTAACGACCTCGTTTTCGACGAATGGGGAGCCAGTTCAATTCCCTTAATTCGTGACGAAGAAACCTCTGAAACACTCATTACCACTGAGTGCACGGATAATAAAACGACAAATATTTCAGTGGTATTTGCCTGATTATTTGAAAGGTCGTTAGTCAGGCCATCTCGCTTCGCTCGGTTGTGGGAATCAGTACCTCAGTGGTAAAAATCCTCACGCGCAATCCCTCAGAAAAAACCGAACTTAGACGGCAATCTGAGGGAATTGAACTTGCTCGACGGAGTTGTTGTTTTGAGGTCGAACACTGAGTTCTGAACCATTAAACCTTTTTTTCCAATGAGTTAAGAATATTCCCACCTCCCCCGGAATTTTTTTCCTTGCCGAACGGTCTTGGATATCCTACCAATTGGTCGACATTCAACCATGCGCCTCTCAAAAAAAGCTGAATACGCCTTGCGGGCCTTGATCCATTTAGGGATTGCGGCTGAGTTGGGACGCCCGTCGGTCGGGGGCGCGGAATTGGCCGATGCCAACCGCTTGCCTCTCAAATACGTGGAGCGCATTTTGCAGGAACTGCGCACGGCCGGCATCGTGGAGACGCGCCGCGGCAAACTCGGCGGCTATGCGCTAGCCGTGCCGCCGTCGTCACTGCGAATCGGCGACCTGGTGCGCTTGGTGGACGGCCGCCTGGCACCGATTGGTTGCGCCAGCGAAAACGCGTACCAGCGCTGCACCTGCCCGGATGAGGCGCACTGCGGGCTGCGGATGCTCATGATCGATGTGCGCAATTCCATCGCCAAAATCCTCGATCGCTACAACCTGGCGCAAGTGGTGGAAGTAACCTTGAGTAAGATGCGCCGCGATGGCGTGTCGCCGCCCTTCGCCGTCGGCGTGGTCAAAGACAAGCCCGAAGATATTCGCCAAAATGCTTGTACGTCTGACGGCTTCCTCGCCGGGTGGTCCGGGCTGGCCGAAGCGTTTTTCCCGGAAATCTAACCCTATCTCTAATGCCAATGGCAGCGCATGCTTCCGTCTGCAATTCTTCTATCCATCCAACATCTCTATCATCACCCTCATGAAAGCCATGTCTCATTGCCTAAGCGCGGTGACACTCGCACTGCTGCTCACTGCATGCAGCAAGCGTGCCACCTCTGGCAGCACTGTGTTGAATGTTTCCTACGACCCGACTCGCGAGCTTTACGCCGATGTCAATGTCGCCTTCGCTAAACAGTGGCAGACCACCCACGGCATCACGCTTAACATCGAACAATCCCATGGCGGTTCGGGCAAACAAGCCCGCGCAGTCATCGATGGCCTGCAGGCCGACGTAGTCACGCTGGCCTTGGCCGGCGACATCGATGAGATAGCCCGGCAGACAAAATTGTTACCTAGCGACTGGCAAGCCAAGCTGCCAGACCACAGTTCGCCCTACACCTCAACGATTGTGCTGGTGGTGCGCAAGGGCAATCCCAAGGGCATCAAGGATTGGGGCGACCTAGTCAAGGACGGCATGCAAGTGATCACCCCCAACCCTAAAACCTCCGGCGGCGCACGCTGGAACTACCTCGCCGCCTGGGCTTGGGCCGCTAAAGAGTACCACGGCGACCAAGCACAAATCCTCGCCTACATGACCCGCCTGTTTAAAAACGTGCCAGTCCTCGGCACCGGTGCCCGCGACTCCACCTCCACCTTCGCCAAACAAGGCAAAGGCGACGTCCTGCTGGCCTGGGAAAATGAGGCTTACCTGATAGATCGGGAGTTCCCCGGCCTTGCCGACATCATCTATCCGTCGCTGAGCATTCTGGCCGAACCCCCAGTGGCCGTGGTCGAGGCCAACGCCGCCAAGCACGGCAGCACCCAGGCCGCCCGCGCCTATCTGGAATTTTTGTACACCGATGAAGCGCAGGCTATGGTCGCCAAGCACTTCTATCGGCCGCGCAAGCCGGAGATTGCAGCGCAGGCCACGCTCCGCTTGCCAGACTTGCCGATGGTCAGCGTGGATGCGGATTTCGGCGGCTGGGCCAAGGCCCAAGCCACCCACTTCAACGACGGCGGCACCTTCGATCAGGTCATCAAACCGTAGCTCCGCGAGGCCTATGAAAATCAAGACGCAAGACAGCAAGACGCAAGACGCAAGACAAGAGGCTCTGCGTCATGTCTTCTCTTTTCTTTATCTTGGGTCTTTGAGTCTTGGGTCTTGCGTCTCGCATGGGGCGCAAGACAAGCCAAAGCGAGCGGCAATCCCGCTTCTTCCTCTTCTCTTGCGTCCTGCAGTCCTGCGTCTTGCGTCTCCTCTCTTTTCATGAGCAAACCCCGCGTCATTCCCGGCTTTGGCTTGTCTCTGGGGTTCACCGTGACTTATCTGAGCCTCATCATCCTCATTCCGCTCGCCGCATTGTTTGTCAAGGCCGGCGGACTCGGCCCGGCTGAGTGGTGGCGCATCCTCTCCGCACCGCGGGTGCTCGCCGCCGCCAAACTCACTTTCGGCGCCAGCGCAGCAGCAGCGACGGTGAGCGTCGGCATGGGTTTGTTAGTCACCTGGGTGCTGGTGCGCTATCGCTTCCCGGGCCGCCGGGTGCTCGACGCCATGGTGGACTTGCCGTTTGCGCTGCCCACGGCGGTGGCGGGCATCACGCTGACCTCGATATACGCGCCCAACGGCTGGATCGGGCACTACCTGGCAGGGTGGGGAATTCAAGGTGCGTACAGTCCGTTCGGGGTGTTCATCGCGCTGACCTTCATTGGGTTTCCATTTGTGGTGCGCACGGTGCAACCGGTGATGGAAGACTTGGGCTCAGAATTGGAAGAGGCGGCGGCGACACTGGGAGCCAGTCGTTGGACGGTGTTTTGGCGGGTGATTTTACCGGCCTTGCTGCCGGCACTCATCACCGGTTTCACCCTGGCCTTTGCGCGAGCCATCGGCGAATACGGCTCGGTCATCTTCATCTCCGGCAACCTCCCGATGAAAACTGAAATCCTGCCCTTGCTCATCGTTTCCCAACTCGAGCAATACAAGTACCGCGAAGCCGCAGTGATCGCCGCGGGCATGCTCATCGTCTCCTTCGCCCTGCTGTTCTTCATCAACCTGCTGCAACGCCAACTCAATTGGCACAAGCGTTAGACCATGCACCACCGTTCCGCCACCACCGAATCCGCTCCCGTGCGCTGGTTGCTCATCGGCCTCGCTCTGCTCGCGCTGAGCTTGTTCTTATTCCTGCCCCTGCTGGCCGTGTTTGTGGAGGCGTTGCGCCGCGGGGTCGACGTATTCTTCGCCTCGCTGCAGTCCCCGGCCGCGCTCTCGGCGGTGCGCCTCACTCTAACCGCAGCGGCGGTATCCGTGCCGCTCAACACCGTGTTCGGGGTGGCCGCCGCGTGGGGGGTCACCAAGTACCGATTCCGCGGCCGGGCGCTGTTGCTCTCGCTCATCGACCTGCCGTTTGCCGTTTCGCCGGTTATCGCGGGTTTGGTGTGGGTGTTGTTATTCGGGGCCCAGGGCTGGTTCGGCCCGTGGCTCGCGGAGCATGATATCCGGATCATTTTTGAGCTGCCGGGCATCATTCTGGCCACCGTGTTTGTGACCTTTCCGTTTGTTGCCCGCGAGTTGATCCCACTGATGGAGTCGCAGGGCAGCGATCAGGAACTCGCCGCCGTGACCCTCGGCGCCAGCGGTTGGCAAATATTCCGCCGCATCACCTTGCCTAACATCAAGTGGGGACTCCTCTACGGCGTATTGTTGTGCAATGCCCGCGCCATGGGCGAATTCGGCGCCGTGTCGGTGGTCTCCGGCCACATCCGCGGCAAAACCAATACCCTGCCCCTGCACATCGAAGTGCTCTATAACGAATACCAATTCAGCGCCGCCTTCGCCTGCGCCACCTTGCTGGGCCTGCTCGCCCTGCTCACCCTCGGCCTCAAGACCGCCGTCGAACAACTCACCCACCAGCGCGCCAGCCGCCGCACCTGAGCTCGAAATTCAAATGGGAACCACAGATTTCACAGATAATGAAAGAGTTATGAATTATTTGGCAGACCCCTTTAGGGGGAGCCGAAGAGTAGATAGATTGTGGTCTTCTTTTCCGTGTAATCCTCTTCAATCCGTGAAATCTGTGGTGAAAAAACCGCACTGCAACCCCTTCCACCTTCCTTTTCAGGTCTAACCTTATGTCGATTTCCATCCAATCCATCCACAAGACCTTCGGCACCTATACCGCGCTGGATGACATATCCCTGGAAGTGCCGGACGGATCACTAACCGCTTTGTTAGGTCCGTCGGGCTCTGGCAAGACCACCTTGCTGCGCATCGTCGCGGGACTGGAAATGGCCGATCCTGGCAGCGGGCGCATCCTATTTCACGGCAACGACGTCAGCGAGGTGACGGCGGGCAAGCGTGGTGTGGGTTTCGTGTTCCAGCATTACGCGTTGTTCACCCACATGAGCATCGCGCAAAACATCGCCTTCGGGCTGGATGTGATGCCACAGGCACGGCGACTCACGCGCGCCGAGACCCGTGAGCGGGTCGGCGAATTGTTAAAATTGGTTAGGCTCGAAGGTCTGGACAAGCGCCGTCCCCACGAACTCTCCGGCGGCCAGCGCCAACGCGTCGCCCTCGCCCGCGCTCTGGCCATCCGGCCCAAGGTGTTATTGCTAGATGAGCCATTTGGCGCGCTGGATGCCCAGGTGCGCAAGGAACTGCGGCGCTGGTTGCGCCAATTCCACGATGAAATCAACCTAACCACATTATTTGTCACCCACGACCAAGAAGAAGCCTTGGAACTCGCCGACCAAGTGGTGGTGATGCGCAATGCTCGCATCGAGCAGATCGGCACCCCGCAGGACATCTACGACGAGCCTCGTACTTCATTCGTTTACGAGTTCCTCGGCGAGGTCAACAAGCTGCCCGACGGCCGTTATATTCGCCCTCACGAGATTGAATTGCGCTTTGCTGCGGAGGAAGGTGTGGACGTCACCGGGCGGGTGAGTCATTTGTTTGTCGCCGGCCCGTTTGCCCGCGTCAGCGTGGTACCCGATCACGGTCACCGCGGCGAACTGGAAGTCTGGGCCAGCCGCGACCAAGTCGAGGAAATGGCCCTCGCCACCGGCGACGTCATCGGCTTGCGCTTCCCCAGCGTGAAAAAGCCCGG
>WBXE01000026.1 GCA_008932955.1 Verrucomicrobiota bacterium | reverse complement strand
GCGGAGCCGTGCATGAGTTTCCCCTGTGATGCACACGCGCCAGCAAGCTGGCTTGGTTAGGCGGTGGCGAGCCACCGCACTCCCTGCTTGGCTAGGCGGTGGCGAGCCACCGCAGTCCTAGGCAGACGCTCGCCAGCAAGCTGCCGCGCGGAGTGCGGGGGCTTGCTCCCGCCTTAGTCGGGGCGGGCTTGCCCGCCGTGGCGCGGAGCCGTGCATGAAGTGCCGCTGTGATGCAAACGCGCCAGCAAGCTGGCTTGCCCCGGCGGTGGCTAGCCACCGCAGTCCCTGCTGCGTGACGGTTGAGCGGTTTCCGCTCAATCGGCGCTGAGGTACTTGTAATCCTGGAGGTTGAGAGCCTGCAGCGCACCGTTGGCATCGTCATAGAGCAAGACGACATAGTTGCCGGGTTCGCCGACCGGGATGGGCGGGAGTGGGCGCGAGCGGCAGCGCAGAGGGACGTAGCCCTCGGGGTAGAGGATGGGGGATTGGGATGTGGTTAGGCGTTTGACCGTGACGGCGGTCCATTTCCCGTTAGGGGCACTGATTTCCACTTCGAGCTCGGGAGTTTGGGAGACGGAAACAAAGGTGGCTGAGCGTTTGGTGACGGGTTCCAATTGGCGCAAGCGTAGTATGCGCATCGCCCAGTGGGCTGGCTTATCGTCGGTGGCAGCGACCCGTTCGGCAAAGGGAATGAGGGTGATCGTGTGCTCGGCTGCGAGGTTGAGGTGGGTGACGCCGTCACTTACGCCGGGGCGTTTGAAGGCGATTTCATGCGTGCCGGGTTTGAGACCGATGCCACCGGTGACGTCGCCTAAAATGTAGCCATCCGGATTTATCGACTCGCCATCGATAAACACCAGCAGCTTGTCCTGACCCTGCGCTAGTGCATCGACGAGGCGGACAAACCCGGGTTTGTCCGCTGCTGCGGCGGGACCGGGGATGAATGTTAGAAAGCAAGCACCAAGCCAGACGGCTACAAGCAGAGCGCAGCGAAAAACGTCAGAAGTTGTTTTCATGGGTGACGACGGTCTGTGATTTGTTAGGATCGATGGCACCCTTGCTATCGCGCAGGCCCGGATCAGCGAACAGGGTGAAGACCTTGCGGACTTCGGCGAGGACCTGCGGCGTGGCCGTGGTGCTGGTGGCGGGCGAGAGGGCTTGGCCAACGATCCATACGCGGAAATTGCGCGAGCGCACGGTGGATGCCTCATACACCCGTGCGAACACCTCCTCGGCGGCGGCATCACTCCATTGCACGCGTGTGTTGTTAGGTATGTGGATGCCGGGCCGGTACATGCCCGGGTTGCCGAAGACTGGTTTGCCATCTAGGTCCTTGGCTAGGGCAAGTTGCGATGGACTGGCCAAGGGACGGGAGCGGACGATGGCGTCGGCGATGCGGTCTGCCTCGGATTGAGTGCCTGTAGACGGAGCGTACAAAGTGGTTAGGGTGGAGGGAGGAGCCATGAGGGGTGCTGCCTGATGGGAGAGCGTATTGGGGACGGTAGCCAGGGCCGGATCCTGTGCCAAGGCACCAGCGGCCATGGCACGCAAGACATCCCAGGTAGCGGTGTTGACATTCACATGGCCGCGGATTTCCACCAGATGGCCTTCGCGCATGGCGGCTTCCGGGGAGCGCGAGCGGCCGGCATGAAACAGGTCTAACAGACTAGTGGCGCGTTTACCGGGTAGGTTAAACGCCGGGTGTTCCGGGCGGCCGATGCGCAGCGAATTGCCGCCGCCGTATTCGTTGCCGGATGGGCTGGAGGCGAGCACGTCGGGCCAGGCGCAGCGGCTCGCGGGCATGATGCCCTTGAGGATGGAGGCGGTGTCCTGCGGGTTGTCGTAGGTGGGCCACCACAGGATCGGGTCATAGACGCGGCCGAGTTCGGTGGCGCTGTAAAATCGCCCGGCATTGGAGATGCGTTGTGGGGCCTGGCTGGCGACTGGATGTTGGTCCCAGTCGTATTGCGGATCGGTGGGCGTGACTTGGTCGCTGTGGCTCAGCGGCCAGGAGCCGACGGCGGAATCGTGGCCGCCGTCGGGCCATTCGGATGGTAGCACCCGGCCGTAGGTTTTGGGTTTGCGGGGAGAATCGGCATCATAGATGGTGCTGCGGCGGATATTGCGGCGGTTGGGGCTGGAGTTTTCCGGATAGGCGTTTTCCCCGAGCTGAGTGCCACGCATATAGTAGGAAATGCGCGGATCGCCGGGGTTGTCAATTGCGAAGCCGTAAGCTCCGAAGCTAAGCGCTGCGACGGTGGCCTTGGATGCGTAGCGGGGGTCGGAGAGGTCGAAGGCGAGGCCGGTTTTCTGGCGGATGATGGCGGCCGCGCGATCCACTTGCTGGCCGTTCCACAGCAGGGAAATACCTGCCGCGCCGATGGGCTCGGTGAGGCTGAAATGGTTGGCCACGAGGCTGCTGCTGGGGCCAACATCCAGCGCATAGGTCACCTCGGCGGCCTCATACGTCTTGTATTCATTGGCCAGCATGCCTACCGCGATTTCCGGCGACCAGTAGCGCCCGGCAATTTTCGTGAGGTGGTGGCTGGTTTTGGCGGGATCGTCTAGCAGGGCTGGGTCGTCGAAGCGTTTAGAGGGGGTGGCAGCGCCGATGCCGTCCATCGGCAGAGCCACCTCGTAGCTGAGGCGGGCGGAGCCGCTGACATCGAGATTGGTCATGTTCCAGAGTTCGGCAAATAGCTTGAAGTGCCAGTTGAGGATGCGGCGTCCATTGACCTCCTGCTCGCCAATATAGTGGATTTGCAGGACCACCTCGCTGATGAGTGGAAAAGCATCGAGGCCGCGGTAGCTGCCCGCCAATAGCGTCGATTGGCTGTCCGCGTCGGCGTAGTCGATGGCGTTGGCGGCAAGGGTTTGGAGATAGTCGTCGGGAAAACCACCTTTGCGGGTATCAAATTCCGGCAATGCTTGTTGGATAAACGCCGCCATCGGCGCGACTCCACCTGAACCCTTGGCCAGTAGGGCGTTGAGATTGAGTTTGGGTGTGCCGAGCACAGCTGCGGCGAGGCCGCGGACAAACGGGACGCAAGGCCGTTCCAGATAGGGCCGCGGGGTAGTTGCCAGATTCTCCTCGACGGCGCGTGCCGCTTTGTCTGTTAGATGGCCGGCGGGGTCGCGGCTCAGGGGTGCTTGGGCGTCGGCGGCGGCGAGCAGTGAGTCGGGAGAAATCATGCCTTTGCGGTTTGCGATGAGGGTTTGGGCAAGTTTGCCGGGTTTGGCGGCGGTGGACTCCGGATCGACGGCATGGAGGGCTAGGGGACTGAGCGGGGGATGAGTGGGGTCGGGATCCATGGCGGGGGCAGGAAATGGCCAGGCGCTGGCGAGCTGGGAGGCAGCGGGGCCATCGGCGTTACCGGTGGTCAGCGGATCGAGTTTTCCCTGCAAATCTTCTACCCAGAAAGCATAGCGGGCGACGAGCTGCTGTTGTGAGTTTAGGATCGGAATCCAAGCGAGGCGCAACGATTCGCCATAGGGCAGGGGAGTGAGATCGAGGTAGCTGCCAGCTGCAGTGGGGATGAGCGGTTCGATAGGTGGCGGGGTAAGAGTGGGGGTGTTGGGCGGCTTTTCAGTGGCGCTGAAGAGCGGGAGATAACTGAAGCTCAGGGAGTCGTTTGGGGCCGGCCTCCCCTGCGCTAGCAATACGTAAGGAGTCGCTTGACGAGTGCTCTGGACGGGTGGTTTGAGGGTGGACTGGAGAAGCAGGAAGGAGTCGTTGGCAGTGGCGTGGTTGAGGCTGGCTTTGACTTGTTGGAGAGCGGCGCTGGCGGCTAATTCGGCGCGTTGGAGCTCGATGTAGGAGCGAGCGGTGCGACGCTCGAGGCCGGTGCTCAGGAGCAGTCCAACGGCGAGGATAAGCAAGGCGGAGATGACAAAGAGCAAGGCCGGCAGGATGAAGGCCGGGCAAGTGCCCGGCTTAGTGAAATTGACCGGGGTTATATTCGTAGGTGCGGATGGATTGACCACGGAATTCACGGATTGAAGAGGGCTTCGGCGTGACCGGGTGTGGCAGGCCAGTAACTGCCACATTCTTACCGCAAAGCCGCAAAGGTCGCCAAGCAACGCCGAGCCAGGCAGAAATTGATGGATCACCCGTTCCCCATTGCGCCTCTCTGCGCCCTTTGCGGCTTTGCGGTAAATGTGCATGTAGGTTTCAGGCTAAGGTCCGCTTTCTGTTAGGGCGGGATGGCCGAAGCGGATAAGGGCTGAGTACACTTCCAGGTGGCGGTTGTGGGTGGCGAGTTCGGCCTTGCCTAGCAATTCTGTGGTGGCGCCGCAGCCATCCCAGGCGGCGGCATCGGGGAGTTTGGCGGCGAGTTGGTGGCGGGCGATGACGAGGCGCACGGCGATGGAGGATGGGGCTTGGGCCATGGCTGGATCCCATGTCTGCCATTGGCCGACAGGGTTGCGGGATTGCGGGCGGGCCTCGAATGCGAGGACGCCGAAGGCGATCGGTTCGTCGCACTGGCTGCTGGTGAACAAAGCGGGGACCTGGTTGTGGCGGATGGCTAGGAACGTGTCACGGCTATGGCGGACGCCGCGCATGAGGCAACGCAGGGTCTTGCCGGAGATCTGCACATCTTTGAGGTAGTAATGAACCGCGCAAAGGTCACCGATGCGCGCCGCCGCCGCTTGCGCATCGGGCGGCTGCAAGCAGAAGATGCCGAGGCGGTCGCCGGGCCAGCTGGCGTGGCTTTGCTCGAATAAACTATCCGGTCGAAATGAGGCGCTTTGCAGGTCGGCGGTGAGTTGGGTGAGTACGGCGCGGGCTTCCCTCTCGGCAGCGACCCCTTCGTCGCTGCGCGCAGACTCATCGCGGGTGCGCCCCAGCATCGATAGCGCCAAAACCATCACCAGCAGGCCAAGGGTCATCGCCACCAACACCTCGACGAGGGTGAATGCTTGCCGCATATGGCCCTTGGCTGTCATGGGATGCGGGTGTGAAAATCCAGATGTGCGCGCTTGGCCAGCGGGGCTGCCGCCGGGTACTCGAGGGTGATGCGCAGGTTGAGCAGGGCTGGCATGTTAGGCCTGGCAGCGGAGGGCTCGGCGTGGAATGACGCGAGATAGCGGCTTGGCTCGTTGGCGAGTTGGCGGATGCCGGCGAGGTAGGCGCCGGGCGGGACGCAGCCGAGGGCGTGGCCATCCCGGGCAAAGGCGAGGGCGAGGCAGGCGCCGGGAGCGGGGAAGGCGACGCCGCGGGGGAGGGGAGGCAGGAAGCTCGCCACGCCTTGTTGCGCGGCCTCGATTTCATCCATGCAAACGGGCAGGATTGCCACGCAGCGGGTTTCAGCTTGGGCCGCGGCGCGGCTCTGGGCGCTGCGGGCCAACACCGCGAAAACCAGCGGCAGGACCACCGCCAGCACGCCCATGGCCATGAGCACCTCAATGAGCGATGAACCCGCAGGCCGTGAACGAGGCACCCACACCCCAAAAGGGCCAATGGAAACGGCAGGGCGGCCGGTTTTTGCCGCGGATTTCACGGATTGAAGAGGATAAGAAGCCAGTACATTGGGTGGTGGTAGCGGAAGCTCTGCCCATGAATGACTGCCGACGGCTCGGTGCATGGTCGCCCCTTCTGCACGACGACAGTAAGGTCGTCGCTCCCTAACGAGCCGCTTGCGAATCAAGGTAGTTGTGAAGTTCATCGGTCAAATTGATAGGGACGGGCGGTGAGGCGGCCGATATGCAGGAGGTTTTCCTCGGCATCGTGGGAGCTGCCGTGGGTATTGGGTGTGGGCTGGCCGTTGCGGTAGGTCCCCTCGGCGATGCGCAGGACCATCGGAGCGGAGCCTGGCGGCCACAGCAGGGTGCCGCGCGGCGAGAAGGCGAGAATGTGAAAGCTGCCTGTGACAGGTTGCTTGGCGGCGAAGTATCGGATGGTGCTGGGAGCCTCGTCGCGCGGGTTGCGCAAGCCGTTGACGCCGCCTGGCAAGATGACCACGCTATCGGGCAAGGTTTGCCAGCGGCCGATGAGGGTGCCATCCAAAGTGGTCGGGTCGGCCGGCCACTCGTGGATTTTGAACAAGCCGAGGCGGCAGCGGGTGTCGCTGGTCGGCAGTTCGCCCGGCTCGGCCAGCGCCAGCACCATCGCGCAGCGCGACGTAATGGCGGTGGCCCGCGCTTGCTCAAGCATGCCGATGACACTGGCGGTGGCGACGTGGCGGGCCTGCGCCGAGGAATGGCCAAGGGCATGGAAGCCGACGCTGAACAGCAGGGCCATCACGGCCATGACAGCCGCCATTTCGACTAGGGTGAAGGCTCGGGTCCGTGGTTTAGAACGGGATGTCGAGTGAGTTCTCACGTGGCGCGGGCGGAATCAGCGCCGTGGGAAGCGACGCGATCCACTCCAATGAGAACACAAAACTGCCGCGCGCGGCAAGCGCTAAAGCCGCCAGAGCTCACATATCGTGAGTTTCGGCACCGGTGCTGAGGAAGCGGTAATACACTTCCATCATCAGGGTGCACAGGCAGGTTCGATAGATCTTGTCGGCATAACCTGCGCCTGCCCCGCGGATTTTTCCGCCGGCACCAGTGCCGGGAGCCTTCCAGGAGCCATCCGCGTCCTGGTTATTGAGGATTTGGTCGCGGTAGAGGGTGTTGTAGAATTTCCAAGCTTCGCCGCCGCGTTGCATCATGGCTTGGGATTCATAATAGTGGCCGTAGAGGTCGCTGCACTCTCCGTTGTACTCAAACTTGGTGTTGTCCTTGATGTATTTGAGAGCGTGGTTCACTTCCGCGCCGTTGCCTTTACCCCACATTTGCAGGCAGAGGGCACCCACGCCGGTGAGCGAGAAATACCCCGGCACGATGGAGGTGGGCTTTTCATAGCCGAAGCCGCCGTTGGTGTTCTGGCAAGTGGCGAGGTACTTCCAAGCGCGGGCGAGGCAGCCGCCGCGACCCTGAAACTTGAGGCCGGTGTGGAGGCCGGCTTTCAAAGCCTGGAGTTGCCAGCCGACGACCGACACGTCGGTATGGCCGTCATTGACGGCATAGAGATAGGCCCAGCCGCCATTTTTATTTTGATGGTCGATGATGAATTGGCCGGCTTTTTGGGTAACTTCCTCCAGCGAGGGAACGGGCTGGCCGATTTCCTTGCAAAAGGTGTATGCTTCGGACAAGGCATAGGTGGCGATGGCATGCTCGTAGGACCAATGGTTGATGGTGAAAGTATCGGCAAGTTTCCCGTCGTTTTTCATGCCGACTTCCACGAGATAGATAATGCCTTTCAAGCAGGACTCGCCGAATTCATCGGAAGCGGTGGTTTCGCAATGGCCGAAGTAGGCGAGCAGGGCCAGCCCGGTCATGGCGACCTTACTTTGGCCACTCCAGGAACCGTCGGTATTTTGGTTAGCTTTGAGGAAGCGCAGCGCCTTGAGCACGGCATCCTCGCAAGCGGGTAGGCCGCCATTTTCGGCGATGCGTGCCAAGCGGTCGCTTTTGGAGCAGCGCTTGCTCATGGTGGGCGGGATGAGGCCGAAGAGTTTGCCGGAGCCGTTGCCGTTGCCCATGCCATTGCCACTGCCGTTGCCTTTGCCAAATCCTTTGCCGGAGCCGGAGCCGCCCAGGCCGCCGGACATGCCGCCGCCGCCCATCGAAACAAGTGGGGATACTTGGCCGAATTTATCGGTTTGATCAGGAATCGTGTAGGTGGCGCGGGCACCTTCTGCGACGATGCGTTTGGCCTTGGTGACGGGCACGATGACCTTCTTTTTCTTCTCCTTGACGGCGTGCTCGGCGCTGCGTTCACCGCCGCCGCCGCCCGGTGGCGTGAAGTCAGGAATGATCTCGGGTTGTTTGATGATTTGGAAAATCCAAAATGCGCCGAGGGCCAGCACCAGCAAGTGGACGACCACTGCGATGGAAAGTGCGCGGCCACCCATTTTCTCCCACAGGCTCAATTTAGCCACGGGCGCGTAGTCCAAGGCATGGTATGGCTCGTGATCGAATTCTTCTGGCTGGTCCATAAGTGGGTCGGGTTGGAAAAAGGAATTTTTAAAACGGCGCAACTGGGTTATTCCGGAGCGACGGCCTGAAACGTCACATTGCCAATTTTGGCCCGGGTAAGGGCGTCGAGCACGTCGATGACGCGCTCGTAGCGGGCGAGATCATTGGCGTAGATGGTGACCATCACGTCGGAATTGGCGGCGACGCTGATGTTGTGGAGGTCGATGAGGTTTTTGGCTAACTCTGGCAAGGTCTTGTCAGCCGGGGTCGGCCGATCCACCGGCTCGTCATTGAGAAACACCTGCCCGTCATCTTCAATGCGGATGGCTATTTCGTCAGGCGCCGGTGTGTCGTCCTTAGTAGCGATGGTGCCCGGCAATTTCGTGTTGTGGGTATTTTCCGTCTGCACGGCACCTGCCATGACCATGAAGAAAAGCATGATAACAAATACCACATCGACCATCGGGGCGATTTGGAAGCCTAGGTTGACTTCCGACGATTGCTTTTTGTGGCGCTTTTTCATTGGGCTTTTTCCTTGCTGGCGGCCGAGAATGCAATATCCGAGTAGCCGGCCAGGCCGATGATATCCATTGCTTTCTGGATTTCGGCGGCAGGCAACAGGCGGTCGCCGCGGATGAGAGCACGCAGGTTGGTGCCGGCCATGGCTTCTCTCCGGCTTATCAGATATGACACCATCTCGGCAGGTACCTTGAATTCCTTGTCTTCCACCAGCAGGGTCGCCTTGCTGGCCTTGGCGTCCCAGCGCACATTGATGGCAATTTCCTTTTTGGTCATTTTCGGGTCATGCGGTTTGGCACTGGCGGATACCGGCAAGGTGATAGACGAGTCTACCTTTAAAATCTCTGCCGTGGTGATGCACATGAAGAAAATGAGCAACACCAGTAGCACGTCGACCATCGGTGCAATCTGGAACTCCGGTTCGCCGCTTTCAGTTCCGCCGCCGCCGCTAGCCATGGTTTGGTGTTGTTAGGATTGGGAGGGGTTTGACCGTTAGACGGATTCCTGTTCCGGGGCCTGCTCGGTTTGCAACCACAGCGGCATTGCGGCGAAGGTTTCCTCTTGGCCGACGTCGGCATCCCTGAGGTAATCGTAGGGCGCGTTGCGGAACAAGGCCGCGGCCTCAGTTTCGAGATGATGGATGGCGGTTTGGAGTTTGTTGCGCAGGAAATAAAATCCCATGAATGCTGGGATGGCGATGAACAGACCCGAGGCGGTGGCAATGAGCACTTCACCGATGTGCCCGGCGAGCTTGGAGGTGTCGCCAATGCCCGAGGAGCCCAGCGAGGCGAAGGCACCGCGCATCCCGGAGACAGTGCCGAGCAAGCCGACCATCGGGCTGCACACGCCGATGACGGAGAGGTAATTGACGCGGGTTTGGAGGGTTGAGTTGACCTTGTCGACTTCCGCCTGAAGGGCCTCCTCGGTGGCGTCCTTGCCGTGGCCGACGGAGCTGAGACCCGCCTGGATCACATTGGAAAAGGGACTGGGGGCGGCTTTCATGGCTTGATAGGCCGTGACATAATCGCCGGCCATAAACGCCTGTTTGGCAGCGTTCACATCGGCGTCTGGGATCATGTTTTTGGCGTTGGTGCGAAGCCACAAGTCGATGATGAGCCAAACTGTGCCGACGGAGAAGGCGCCGATGGGGTACATGCACCACCCACCCTCCTTGAGGACTTGAATGAAGGTCTTTTTGACTTCAGCGGATTGCTGGGCATCTGCGCCAAAGGCGACCATGGGCAGTAACATCAGGGCCGCGTAGGCGGCGAATTTAGCGGCGTTTTTCATTGAGTTGGAGGTAGGCTGGTGAGTTGGGGGGGGTCTTGGGACTTGGGCTATTTGACGCTCTCGTAAAGTTTGCTGGCGAGCACACGGGCGACGGTGCCCTTGGTGAAGCGGATGGCGGATTCGACCAAGCCGACGGCCTCTTTATGCCGGCCTTGGGTGGTTAGAAGTTCGGCAGCTTTCAACTGGGCCACCCCGTTGAGAACCATTCCGCCGGATGGGTACAGGCAGGGGACGGCCAGATAGGCTTCCAGCGCCTCGCCGTCGTGCTTGGCGCTCTTTAACAAGCCCGCCAGAAAATAGCTGGCATAGGCACATACATCGGCGGGTTGGACGTCGGTGGTTAGGGCCTTGAGTGCGGCCTGGCGATCCTCGAGTTTGGTAGATTTAGGCATCAACAGGGCCTTGCCGAGAGCGGCAAAGGGGTCCGCGCCGGAGGTCGGCGCGATGGCCAGGATGTCCTTGGCGAGGGCCTCGCATTGGGCAGCGGCGCCTTGTAAGGCATTGGCCACTAGGGAAACGCGGGCTGCTTCGAGCCAGAAGTTGCCCGGCAGTTTGGCCGTGTCTTTGTGCTCGGCAAGGATGGGGATGAGCAGTTTCTCGCCTTCCGCCGGTTCGCCTGTCAGCAGCAAGGCGATGGCTTGGTTGATGGCCGGCGGTTTGTCGCCGAACACATGATCCACTGCCGTCACCGGAATGGTCGCGCCGACAGCGAACTTTCCGACTTCGGTTTTGAGCTCATACTTGTCGCCTTTCAATACTACGGCGGACAAGGGCAGCCCGAAGCCGTTTTGTAAGACGATTTGAATACCTCCAAGTGGCGCGGTTGGCTGGGCTGGGGTGGCCGCGGGGGCTGTTAGAGTAGCCGCAGAGGTGGACGCAAGCGCGGCTGCCGTGCTGAGAGAGAGCAGCATCCAGCGGGACAGCAGTGGATAGAAAATGGCTCGAGGGATCATAAGGATTTATCCTTGGCTTCTTTGGCCCGCTTGGTGTTTTGAAGTTTGGGATGGTTGGCGAGCACTTTGAGGTTCTCCGTGGCCAACTCGTATTCCTTGAGGGCCTTGGCAGTTTCACTTGCCTGCCAATAGGCTTCGGCGCAAATTTCCGGCAGGCTTTGATAGGCGACGTACATCCGCTGATAGGTGTTGTAGGCCTTGCGCAACAGTTCGTTCGAATCGCTGCTCACAGCCACCTTTGCCGCCTCGATGCGGTAGCTGTCCGCCAGCATCAGATAGGCTTTGCCGGCCATTTCACCACGGAACATCTTATCGCTGATGACGTCCTCGGCCAATTTGCGGCCCTCGGTGAATTTGCCGAGGTCGATGAGAGCCCGGAGTTTGCCGACGGTGGTTTCGCAGAAGCGGGAAGTGCCCTTGTTGATGTCGAGGGTGTTTTGAAAGATTTTGAGGGCTTCTTCGGGTTGTTTGCGGGCCAGGGCCACGTTGCCCAGCCCGAGTGGGCCGGCATCCGAAAATAACGAATCTTTGTAGCGGTCATTGAGCCGCTGGTACATTAATTGCGCCTCGTCTAATTTTGCGTCCTGCAATAAAATATCGCCACACACCGCTAGCAGGGTCGGGCTGAGTGCCGCCGGATCGCCGGCGTAGTTGGTGGCGATGCCCTTGAGCAAAAGGTCGGAGCGGTCGCTGCGGCTTTTATACAGCAACTGGCTGAGGCGCGCCTGGGCGTAAAAGGTGCGAGCGGTGGCAGTGGGGTTGGGCTTGTCGCCGATGACCTTGCTGAGGGTATCGACCAGTTGTTTGTCGAGTTGTTCGGCAGTGGCTTCCATCTGACCCTTGGCGGGTCGCTTGCGTGGCACGAGGGTTTCTACTAACTTATCGAGGAGGTACTCGGCCTGTTCGACGGCTGGATTGCTGATGCTGGTGCGCAGCGCCTCGGCGAGAATCTGCGCGCCCTCCTCACCCTTGCCTAGGCGGATGTACATTTGCACAACCTTGCCGACCGACAGCGGGACCAACTGGCTCTCGGGATGATTTTTGATAAAGGTGCCGTGAATCTCGGCGATAGTGGCCCAATCTTTCTTGCCTTGCAAAATCGTGGTGGCGGAGTCGAGCGCATATTGGATCACATCATCCGGGCTTTTGCTCTGCGCAGCCTTGATGAAGGCCTCCTGCGCGGAGTCTTCCTGGTTATTCTTCTTATAGGTGTCAGCCAGCAGGCACAGCATCGATCCGTTGGAGAGGTCTTCCGGATGGTCCTTCATGAACGCTTCTAGATCGGTGATGATCTTGTCTGGCTTTACTCTCGGATCATTTGAATCCACAAAGGAGAGCCGGTACTGCATATCGCCGGCATACATGCCTTTAGGAAACTTGCTGAGGTATTCGCTGCAGGCCGCCACGGTTTTCTTGTATTCGTTGCTCAAGAAATAAGTCATTGCCAGGTGGTAGAGCGCGGCTTCGTAGAATTGGCTGCTAGGATACTCGCTGGTGACCTTTTCCAGCAGCGGGGTGGAGCGTGCAAAGTCGGCAGACTCCCCGGCGTTGAGGAAATGGGCGAGTCCCTGATAGAAGAGGAAGTGGTCGAGATTGGTGGATTTGGGAAAACGCGTTTCGAGGTCGGCGAAGTAGCTGGCCACTTCCGGCCATTTAGCCTGCTTGACGAGCAGATCGCCGGCGAGGGTGGCGACGGACTCGGCGTCACTGGAGTCTGGGTAGGCGGCGAGGTAGGTTTTGCACAGGTCGAGCAACTCGGTGCTTTTTTCGAGATCTTGCATGATCATGATCTCGGAGAAGGCGGCAGTCCTGACGTCCTTGTAGGTGGGGAATTTCAGGCGCAAGGTGCTGAAGCAAATTCGGGCTTCCTCGTAGCGTTTGAGTGCATAAAAGCAGTGGCCGCGGCGCATCAGCAGGGCCGCATCGAGATCCTTTAACTCCTTGATGGCGGCCAGTGCCTTTTCATTCGCTTCGATCGAGGGCTTGAGGTTCGCCGCCATTTCCCTTGCCACGCTGCGTACCAGCGGCGCGTTGGGGGCTTTCTTTTCGTCTGCGTCTTCCTTGGCAACGGTGCGCTCGAGTAGCGCTAGATTTTTTTTCTGAACCTCCAGGGATTGGGCTTGGACTTTTATAATCTGCCGTTGCGAGGGCGCCGTTTGAAAGATCGCCAGCGCCGTGTCAAAGTCGCGCGCCGCCATGCACTCGTCACCTTTCACAATCACCTGGTTCGTGTACCAGGCAATGGCGTCGCGCACCCCGGCTTGGTTGGTCAAGCGGTCCAAGTAATACACCAGATCTTCGAGTTTACCTTCGTCGGCTAGCAGGTTGATCACCCCCACGGCCGCGGCGGTCTGGTTGGGGCTGCGGATGTCTGCGCCCATCAGCGACTTGAACACCTCCATGGCTTCCTTGCGTTTGCCCGTCTCGCTGTAGAGACCGGCCAGTGCCAAGCCGGCTTCAGCGTTGAGCTTGGGATCCTTCATGGCCATCTTGAGCACTTTGATGGCCATATCTTTTTTGGCTTCGCTGTCCTGGCCAATGCAGGCCTTGCCGACGCCCAGGGCACAACGGCTTGCATACACGCCGGTGGGATACTTGGTGACGTAATCGGTAAAAGCTTTCTCGGCTTCTACAAATTGCCCGGCGAGCAGATTGGCGAGGCCGACTTTGAAGGTAAGCTCCTGCATCATGTCGTCCTTGCCGGTTTGCGGAGGGAGGCTCTTCATGAGCTCATCGAGCTTGGTCAGGGCGCTCGCATATTCCTTGGCTTCAAACGCCGCGTCAATTTCCTTGAGCAGCCGGTTGAGCGCCGCGATGGCTATCGCCTTTACCGGCGCTGCCGGTATCGCCGGCGCGGCTGGGGCGGCCGGCGCGGCTGTCGCAGAATCAAGCAGGACGGTAGATAGCACGGTCCACGCGATGAGGGTAAGTAAAGATGAGGGATTGCGGGCAGCCATGCGAAAGCGTTTCGTGGACGCTAATAGCGGCCTATGCGAGGTCAACCAAAAAAACACAGGATTTTTCCCCGCCAATATTCAAATCAAGGCGCTTCAATGAGTTCGTCGCGTGGCGCTTGGGAGCGTGGTGGTCGGTCTGCTGTACCGCCGTTACAGCCTTGGTTGCCGATGAAGTGGCTGCGTCAGCCCAAGCTGCTGCGACGGCCGCGGTGGGTGGTGGCCCGGCATGCTGGGCACTCGACGGTGGAGCCGTGCGACGAGTTCTCGAAGGCGTGCAAGCAGAGGCGGCAGATGACTCGGCGGGCGAGGGCCTGGCGTTGGCCGCGGGCGTGGAAAAAGCGCGATAGCAAGGCGGTGAACAACACCAGTGCTAATGAGCCTCCCAGCGCCAAACCGACAAACTCAGTGAGGGTCAGTTCCATTGCTAGGTTGGTTGTTGAATCGGATTCCGACCGCTAGCCAGCCACCGTCGGCCGCCAGCTTTGAATCAAAGACCACTCCGCGCAGCCAGTTTTCCAAGGGCAGGGCTGCGGTTCCCGTTGCCTTCGTCAGAGATACCACGTCTGCCACTCCGCCGCGGGTATCGAGCCGCAGTAGAAAGCGCCAGTCCGTGGCAGCCATCACCGCATCAATATGGCCGGCCAATGCCGGTAAGGCGCGCGGCAGCCCCGCCGGCCCGACTGCAGAGAGCGGATAGAGCACGGGTGCTAAGTGGCTCGCTGGTAGGTCAAGGCGCGGTTGCGCCAGCGCCACGCGGTGTGGCAGCAGCGGATCCCCCTTGTCGGCGAGCGACTGGGCTTGGGCCAGTGGAGCGCTGGGCAGGTTGCGCAAACTTGGCACATAGGTGTGGGTCGGAATGCGTGTGGCTTGCAACACCTCTTGCGCCAGTGCGGAGTATGCCCCCCACTCGGCGGGTTCGTAGCGAGCTAGCAAGGGGCCACCCTCTTTGGCCCGCAGGGCCCATGATACACCATTGCTGCTGGCGGGCAGTTGAATCCAGGACGCCTTGCGGGTCATTTTGAATTGGGGCTCGGCCACCTTGATGCGCAGCAAGCCTAACAGCCCGGCGAAGACCGCGGTGGCCAGCACGATGGGCACGATGGGGGTCAAGAGCGAGCGGGACCCGCCGCGCCAGGGGAAAAGCAGCAGCACCGGCTCGCCGAGGCGACCCTTGGCTCTGGTGGGGGCCACGCTCATGGATCGGGTTGGCTGGATTCCAGGCGGGTGGCCGGCTGTGGTTTGGCTGCCGCTTGGCCAACCATCGCCAGGTGAAATCCCTTACCCACAATCAGTTCCGCCACCGCACGCTCCTCACCCACCGGCGTCGCCGCATCGGTTTGTAGCAAAATAACAGCTTTCGACGCCACCCCTTCGGCACGCAAGCCGTCGAGTTGCGCCGCCAATTCGTCCAGCGTCACCGGATGGCGTTGCAGGTGGATGCGCGGGCCGCCATGGCCTGGGCTCAAGGTGACCACCAGGGTCTCGCGGAAGCGCTCCATCTGAAACTTGGAGGGCGGCAAATCCACCATCACCCCGGATTGCGAAACCAGCGCTGGCCCCAACATGAAAAATAGCATCAGCAACAAAAACAAGTTGAACACCGGCAGCGCGTGCAGGAAGCCGGGGCGTTCGGGCAATGTTAGCTCCAACTTCATGGGGCAGCTGTAGGCAGGGGCAGGGATTTGCCCGCGCTCACCTCACCCCGGTACGGTGCGAATTGCGTCTCCTCGCGTGTATCGGAGATGAGGTGGACCATTTCAATGCCGGCGCGTTCAATGCGGTGCACCAGTCGCTTGGCCCGCCCCAGAAAATACAGGTAAAACACATACATCGGCACCGCCACCGTCAGCCCGACCACCGAGGTGATCAAGGCGGTGAACACACCGCCGGAAAGCTCGCCAGGGCCGGAGAATCCGCCTTGTTCGCTGACCCGTTGAAAGGTTTCGACCATGCCGACCATGGTCCCGAGCATGCCCACCAGAGGTGCCAAGAGGGCCACGCCGAGGATCGCGCGAATGTTGTTTTCGATCTGCGGCACCTCGAGTTGGCCGGCTTCCTGCACCACATCACGCAAATCCTGCCGCGGTAGGTAATACCGCAGCAACGCCGCATGCGCCACCCGCGCCACCGGCCCCGGGGCCCGCGCCGCCTCGTGCAAGGCCTCGGCAAACGCCCGCCGCCGGATGTGATGCGCCAGTCCCACCAGCAAATCGCCGACGTTGATACGGGCGCGGTGAAAATAAAACAAGCGCTCGATCACGCAGACCGTGCCGACAAATGCCAGACCGAGCAGAATCCAGACCAGAGGTCCGCCCCGCTCAATCATACCCGATGGTTCCATCAATCCCAAGATCATCCGGGGACAAAGTACGCCAGCCACCCGCCCGCTGACCAGCACCAAAAGCTTGCCATTCGCGCTCGCTTCGCCGCAGCATCCCCAGCGCATGCTTCAACTCGTCATCACTGGCGCTAGCGGCGGGCTCGGCCTGGCTCTGGCCGCCGCCTTCCATCGCCCGCAGTGGCAACTGGCCACGCCCAGCCACGCTGAGCTCGACGTCACCGATGCTGCCGCGGTGCGCGGGTTTTTCGCTAGCCGCAGGGTGGATTTGCTCGTTTGCGCGGCGGGTCTCACCCGCGATGCGCCGCTGGGCCGGCTCGCGGAATGCGCCTGGGACGAGGTGATCGCCGTGAATTTCGGCGCGGCCCAGGCCTGTGCTGCGGCGGCCTTAGCGGGGATGCTGGCCCGCGGCTCTGGCCATATCGTCTTCATTTCCAGCTTTGCGGCGCGCCACCCGCAGCCCGGCCAAGCCGCCTATGCCACCGCTAAGGCCGGTCTGCTGGGCCTCACTCAACAGCTCGCCGCGCGTCACGGTGGCCACGGCGTCCGCGTCAACGCTATCCTCCCCGGTTTCCTGGAAACGCCGATGACCCGTCCGGTGGCCCCCGCCCGCCGTGCCGCTGTCCTCGCCGAGCATGCTTTGGGCACCTTCAACACGCCTGCCGCTGTCGCCGGTTTCATTCATTACCTGCACCACCAGCTCCCTCATACCTCAGGCCAATTTTTTCAATTGGACAGTCGGCCCGCTACCTGAGGGTCGAGTTTTTTGAAGATTGTGTAGCCAAAAGGTTGTGTCGCGCTGTGAAATCCTGTTCATTTTCGGCACGCCGACTCACAAAATACCTGATCCATGAAAATCGTCAAAACCACCTTTGCCAATGAAGAAGTGCTGCTCGACTTCCACGAATACGACACCTGCGTGTTCCGCGATTGCCGCTTCGTGGTGCTCGGCTACGGGCCGTTCGTGCTCAACCAATGCGAGGTGATCAATTGCACCTTCAACTTTGCCGGACCTGCCGCCAACACGATCCAGACGATGTCCGCCATCTACAACAACAACGGCGACCAAGGCAAACAACTCATCGAAGCCACCTTCGAAAATATCCGTAAAGGCATCGCCGCCCCCGCCCAGCCCACCGCCACGGCCTGAGCCACGACACTTGCCAAGTGGCGTGATAGAGTGGCACTGCAATCGTCTGATTGTAGTGCCGGTGTGTGACCGTCTCTGCTCCGTCCCCATGCGGCGCTAGCGCATTTGTGTCTGATATGAAAGTCATTACTTAACGCAATGTCCGCCATAGCGGATGGTCATTCGCGTGTCACCGATACTTTCTATTCCGCTGCCAGCCGCCCATGCGTTGCTTAAACTGGGCCGTGATCTGGCGCTCGCGCGGCGCAAACGCGGCATCTCCACCGCCAATATGGCCGAGCGCCTGCTGGTGAGCCACGAAACGCTGTGGCGCTTGGCATTACAGGGTGACAGATAAATCATTACAGGGTCATTACAGGGTGACAGATAAATAGTCCATCACTACAGGGTGACAGATAAATAGTCCATCACACTCGATGCCTACGCCACCGCCTTCGACAATCCGCTCATGGCGCAAGCCCGGAAACACGCGTGAGCTACACGGTCTCGTCCTGCACCCTGGGGTGACTGGAACGCAACCGGGGTCAGGTAGCCTCCTTGCCACCAGGCGCTGCGGCCACCCCCCGGCAGCAGGCGGCTCTTGTCGTTTTTTCCGTGGCGGATGAGCAGCG